>NZ_JADBHL010000001.1:74684-207505 GCF_014892235.1 Sneathia sp. DSM 16631
CTTACATCAGGCAGATGTTCTTCATGCTTTTTAATTTTACCAAGTGGTTCAAATGTTAGTATCATAAGGATAACTAGAATTGTTAACACTAGAAAATACATGGGTAAAAAGTTAAGTGAGTATTTTGCACTTAATGTTCCTAGTGTATATGAGGCTATGGCGTATGATATTGAGCCCATACCTCTAGCGAAACCAAAATTAACTTTGTAGCCTCTATTCATATATTCAAATATGAAGGGATACATAAAAGTTTGTACATTTAAAAAACCACATAAAGCTATTGTATAGCTAGTGTATAGTATTAGTGGATTATCACTTATTATCATTAAAATTATTGCAAATACTGGAACAATTAGTGATAGCAAAATTGAACTTCTAACTGTAAAGAATTCATACGTGTCTATCAGTTTAGCTAAGTAAGGTTGTATTATTACTGATAGTATAGAAGCTATTGCTAAAATCGTTCCTATTGTTGAAACTGGGACGCCCTTAGAGCTAAGGTACGGATTTGCAAATGAGAATATTGCACAAAAACATGCCCAATAGAACATTTGCATTAATAAATATTTAAAAGTTTTCATTTATTACCTCTTTACATTAAATCGTATTTAATATTATCTATTAATTCTTTATTTGTAGGATATTTCTTGATTAAATCAAGCATGTATTTAAGGGCTTCAGCTTCATTACACTTCATTAATTTTTTTCTTAAAGACCATATAGCTTCAAGTTCTGATTTAGAGTATAGTAATTCCTCTTTTCTTGTTCCACTTTTTAAGATGTCTATTGCAGGGAATAGTCTTAGTTGTTGTAGGGTTCTATCTAAGATTATTTCCATATTTCCTGTACCTTTAAATTCTTCAAAGATAACTTCATCCATACGGCTACCAGTTTCTATTAGAGCGGTTGCAATTATTGTTAAACTACCACCATTTCTAATATTTCTTGCAGCACCAAGGAATTTTTTAGGCATGTATAGGGCTTTTGGATCTATACCACCACTAATTATTTTCCCGCTAGAAGGGATTACTACATTGTATGATCTTGCAAGTCTTGTTAAGCTATCCATTAGTATTAGGATATTTTTACCTTTTTCAACTTCAATCTTGGCAGCTTCTAAAACTTTTTCCGTAACTTTTATATGTATACTAGGGTCTTCATCAAAAGTTGCAGAATAAACTTCAGCTTCTTTAACAGTTTCTTTAATGTCTGTAACTTCTTCTGGACGTTCGTCTATAAGGAGTATCCAAACATCTATATCTTTATTGTATTTAATAATATCGTTTGCAAGGGTTGTAAGTAGGACAGTTTTACCACCTTTTGGTGGAGCAACAATTAGACCTCTTTGTCCCTTACCTATTGGAGAAATTAAATCTATTAGTCTAGAAGAAACTTCACCTTCACCAAGATTAATACGTTCATTAGGATATGATGGAATTAATTCATCAAATATTGGTCTATTTAAAGCTTTATCTATTGTATCACTATTTATGAATTCAATTTTAATAAGACCATAATTTTTTTCTGTACCTATAGGTACTCTAATTTCACCACAGATAATATCACCTTGTCTTAGGGCAATTTTTCTAATTTGTGAAATAGAGACATAAACATCTGCATCAAGTCCAGTATTTCTTAAAAATCCGTAACCGTCATTTAATATATCTAAGGTACCAAAGGCATAAAGTTTACCTTGTTCTTCAGCAAGTTTAACACAAAGGTTATTTATTAAATCTTCCCTAATCATCGATTTATAGTTTGGGATATTATGTTTTTTAGCTAATTCTCTTAATTTTGTTGTTTTATAGCTCAATAGTTCATTCAAAATTTTTACCTCGACTTTCATTTATGAAATCCCAAATCAGCTGGATTAATATCACCAGAAATTCTTTTTAAAACACCATTTCTGCTTACAAATTCATTATACAGCTTATTGGTACGTTGTATTAAATTGATGGTATCACCATCAATATTGTTTTTGTTATATATACAATGGACCCAGTAGTCTATAACAAGTTTACTATCGCCTAAAATATTTTTAATATCATATTTTAAGGCATATTTTAAGGCAAAAAAAAGACCAGTTAGCTCACCAAAATTATTTGTTCTTGTAGGGCCAACTTGATAATTTCCAAATTTGTTTATTAAATTATCAGGTAACACATAATGGAGTAGAGAATTTTTGTTTACATCAGTAACTCTAACTTCAACTCCTATACCACGTCCAGTTCCTGCATCGAAATAGATAGCATCTTTATTTAGACTTGAGTAGTCAATTTCTTTTTTTTCATAAGTACAACCATTTTTTATCCATTCATTTGCAAGTTCTAGTGTATTGAATTTTTTGTATCTAGAATTCTTTTTTGAGATAATTATTTTACACTTATCCCAGCTGTCAACAATTCCAGTTTTTCTTTCATCTATTAAATAATATGCATAAAAAGCCATTGTTCTCCTTTATTTTATATCAATTAAATTATAGTTTCCAGCAGATTTTATTACTGATTTTAGAGTATCTGTAGATATGGCAGAATTTAATTCAAGTTCGATTGTATTATTTTCTAAATCTATTATTGCATCTTCGACTTCAGGAAGACTAAATAAATTTTTTGATATTTTTTGTGCACAGTCATCACAAGTCATACCAGTAACTGATAATATTTTTTTCATTGTACACCTCCTTTATACAGGGAATTATACCATACTTATATCAAATTAAAAAGTGATATAGTAAAAATTACTAAAATATGTTAGAATGAATGTATGAAACACCCCATATTTGCTTTAAGTTTAAGGGGTTGGGTAAATGAATATAACGGAAAAATTTTTGAAATATGGTAGTACAAGTTTAGAACAGAGCGAATTACTAGAAGTCCTTCTATATCTTGCAGGAGTTAAAAATGCACAGACTAAATCTAAAAAATTATTAGAAAAATATGCTGATATATACAATATACTTGCAGTGGATAATAACTTTATTGAAAATGAAAAAGGAATAAATGTTAAATTTTTAATTTTAAAGAAATTAATAAATGATTTTTGTAGCGAAATACAGTATTATAACCTGAAAAGTAAGGGTGAAGTCTTAAACAAGGTAGATAAAGTTATAGAATTTTTTAAAAAGAAAAGTACATATATGAATAACGAATATTTTAATATACTTTTTTTAAATATTAATTATGAGATAATTTGTTATGAAACGGTATCTAAGGGAACTATAGATAGAAGTATAGTTTTTATGCGTACTTTAATATCAAAAACGATATATTGTAATGCTAAAAATATAATAATAACTCATAATCATCCATCTGGTAATATTAGACCATCACAAGAAGATATTAAGATAACGCATAAAATACTAGAAGGACTTAAGTTATTTGATATAAATTTAATTGACCATATTATTGTAGGAAAAAATGATTATTTTAGTTTTGTAGAAGGAGGTTTATTGTGAAGGTCTTGAATATACGTTTTAGAAAGACAAAGAAAGTATATCCCTTTATTGTACAAGATGAAGGTAAGTATTCTAAGGGAGATTACGTAATTGTTGAAACAATAAGAGGAGATCAAATAGGAACTGTTATTAGTAAATCTGAAATACAAGCAGGAACTGATGAAGTTTCTGATGATATAAAGATAAGGGAAGTAAAAAGAAAATTAAGTGAAAAAGAAATTAAAACATTAGATGAATTAGATAAAAAAGCAGATGAAGCCTATTTTAAATGCAAGAAAATTGTAAAAAAGATTCTACCAGAAATGAATCTTGTTATAGGTGAATACACATTTGGAGAAGAAAAACTAATTTTTTACTTTACAGCTGAAGAAAGACTAGATTTTAGAGAATTAGTAAGAGAAGTTAATAAGGCATTTAATAGAAGAGTAGAATTTTATCAAATTAAACAAAATGATGAAGGAAGAATACTTAATGCATTTGGTAGATATGGTAAGGAGCTATATTGGTAAATGATAGAAAAAATTGATGAATATGAAATTGACTTAGATAGAAGCAACTTTAATATTACAAATGATGCTATTACACTATTTAACTTTATGATAGAAGATGATATAAGTCGTGGTAGCATTTTAGAAATAGGTCCAGGAAGTGGATATATTTGCCTTAAATTGTATAAGTATAATAAGGATATTACGGCTATTGAAATACAAAAAGAAGTCTTTGAAGTATTAGAAAAAAATATAAGGAAAAATAGTTTGGATATTATTTGTTTAAATGAAGATGTGTTAAAACACGATAAAAAATATGACCTCATTGTTACAAATCCACCGTATTACAAGATAAATAGTGGTAAATATCCTAAAAGTGATATAATGAAATTTTCTAAATTTGAATTTTTGCTATCCCAAGAAGCACTGGTAAGCAAGATAAAATCATTATTAAAAGATGAAAATTCAAGGTTTTATATGGTATATCCTATAGAAAGAAAAAATGAATTAGTAGCTAATTTAGATAAAAATGGATTAATTATTAAAAAAGAACTAGAAAAATCTCGACTATACTTTATATCTGGTTCACTTAAAAAGTAAGTTTTTAAAACTTACTTTTTTTTGATTAAAAAAATTAAAATGCTTTTGTAATAGAAAATATTATTACTAGAAAAAATATAAAAATTTTTTTTAAAAAAGTAATGAAAAAAAATCAAAAAAAAGTTATGAAAAAAATTTTTTTTGAATATAATAATATCAAGAAGCAAATATGGGAGGGATTATGGAAAAAATATCGCAGACAAATAGAACAATATTGTTCGAACAAATTAATCCTGATAAGCTAAATTTATTAACTATAATCGGGGAAACAGAACTTCAAAATAGCTTAAGTGACGACATGATAGAAGAGATTAACAAAGAACTATTAGTAGAAAGCTTTGATGATTTCTTAATTAAATTTGAGCCTACTATATATAGTTATTTTGATGCAAATAAAAATAAGGTATGTTATACACTAGAAAAAGATGTAAATATACCTAGTGAATGTGTGACAGAGATAAGGCTTGGAAAGGATAATGCATTTTTTAGAATGCTATTAGCCTTATTAGATGCACGTAATAATAATAAAGTTAAAAATGTTAACTTTAATTATACAGATATATTAGAGTTGTTATCACCTAAGAAAATAATAGAGAATCTAAAGCAATCACGAAAAGAAATAAATTATCTTTACGATAAGTATGAGAATTTAGATGATAAGAATCCTGAAAAAAAGGAAATTGGTGATAAGTTAAATTATGCGTTTTTAGAGGCATCTAAAAACTATAACAATGTACTTTCTATGTTACCACTAGCAATAGAGGATATAGAGGTTAGATTATCACTAGATAAGTCTAATAATCCATTAAATAAGCTTGATAGGATAAAGCCTGGGCTATTAACAATAGCTGAAAATGGTAGCCTTGAAATTACAGAAATTAATACAACTTCTAATCTTTTACAAATTGAGTCAAATCAAAAAAACACAGAAAATTTAGCTCAACTCTTTATAGACGACTATAACGAAACTGTCGAGTATAAGAGTGCATATGTAGCTAATTTAATATCAAGATCTTATGTTCCAAATAGTGTTACATTAAATGAATTAGATATTGAAAAAGAAATTACAAATTACAATTCATACCTTGAGATATATAAGCAATCACAAGATGACTTTATAACCATATCAAAAGAATTAGTAAAAAAGGTATTAGGTATTAAAATTTTCTTTGATCAATACAACACGAAGTATAAGCAAATGAAACCTAAACTATTAATTACAAACTTTAAAGTAGATTTACTGATGAATCCTAAAAGCAAAAAGGCATTGGCAATATATTTAAATACTGTAAATAATAAGAATGATTTTACAAATACTATATGGTTTGGAATATTACCTAATGTTAATTATGACGTAAGTATAGAAAATCAAAAAATAAAGAAAAAGTTTATGGGTAGCGATACGGAAGAAATTTTAGAAAAGAATAAGTTTAATGATATTTTAAATATTGCAGACTTATTAGAAAAATACAAGATACAACTATTTTTCAACTTCCAAGCAAGCGATAAAACAGATTTCAAAACTTTTTCAATAAATGGTGTTGAAGAGTACAAGAAAAAAACTATGGTTTTAGAAGATAAAACATATTCTGAATACCTTATACCAGTATTTCCAAACTTTACAATAATACCTAAGAATAAGTCTAAAGTAACTATAGGAATGACTAAGGGTGATGAGAATAAAGAGCTATTCTATTACATTAATGGACTATACATAGATGCAAGCTATGCAGCAGCTGGATTAATATCAGCTTATCAATGTCCAGGATACCTAAAAGATAGGTTTAAAAATGTAAATCCTAGCATACCAGGAGTTAGAATAAATATTGAATCTAGCGAGAATAGTTTTGAGATAAAAACAACCTTACCTAAGGAAATTTCGGGATATACAGTTGATATTAAAAATAGTATAAATGAGGCTAATTATGGTTTTGTATTTGCAAGTGAGAATGCAATATATAACGGGAATGTTGTTGATAATGTAACTGTGTATAAGGCTAGAAGTATGAATAAATCTGGAGGATATAACTATGAACCTATATACAAAACATTGACGTGTACGTATATAGAAAGGATTATGAGATACGAAACAACAGATTTTAAAGAAGATAGGCTTAATTTCTTCTTTAGCTCAAGTCCTAATAGTACTAAAAGTTTATGGTCAAAAAATTCAATGTATGTAAATGCAATATTAAGAGCTGAAGATGATATGACATATTCAATAGACTCTAATACATGCAGTTTAAATTTAAGCTTTGCAGGTGATGTGAAGCACTTGAATCTTATGATAAATTCTAAAGAATAAATTGAAAGGGGGTGATAATAATGGGGTTTAAAGTAGTGATAAAAGGTAATAACGATGAAATAGTATTAGAAAAAGATAGAGTATTGGATGTAAGGTATATATCTGATACACCTAATGACTCTAATGCTAGGGCAACTGACCTAAATGTTAGTCTTGAAATAAGCGGTAAGGTAACTAATGAAAAGGATGATATGACCAAAAAGCTGTGTTCGTGGTCATTGGTTCCATCAGAGTCACAAGATGCATATAAGGATTTAACATTTGAAGTAGTTTCAGCAGGGACAGTTATCAGAAAAGTAAATTTACCTAATATATTCATAGTTGATTATGAAGAAAGTTTCAATGTAAAAAATGGTACAGGAGTATTTAGAATTTTATTGAGACAGAAAAAAGAAAAAATTAGTTCTATAGCTGTAGAAGGTGGTTATAGTGCAAACTAGTTTTTCAACAAAAATACCCAAATTTGAACATTATGGGTTAATTACAAGTGATAGTTTAAATTTAATAAGCTTTAATCTAATAGACTACATAAATGCTAAGTACACTTCTTCAAGTGATGGTGTAGTATCTGGGTTTGAAATTAAATATATAGGAGATGAAAATACTTTTTTAATTAAAAAGGGTCTTATAAAAATAAATAAAAAGATATTTTGGCTAAATTCAGACTTAAAGATAGATTTACCAACGGATGAAGGTAGATATAAGTGTATAGTTGATGTCAAATGCAATAATACAGAACTATACTTTTCAAATGTGATAAGTTTAACTCTAGTTAAAAGTGATGAACAAGTAGAAAATGAATTCTTGTTATTTGAAGTAATTTTAAGACATGGTGCACAAATACGTGATGAAACAAACTATTTTGAAGAATTTAGAGATGAATTTAATGCAATAAGTTTAATTAATCAAAAGTATAGTGCGAGTAATAGTGAATTTTCAACACTATCACCCATAATCTTAAAAAAATGGGCATATACTGCAAGTCAAAAGCTTAGATTAGAAAATATTGATTTAAATTTTATCTTTCTATGTTTAAACAGCATAGTTAAGAAAGAGCTATTAATTGCATACTTAGAAAATAAGCTAGGGATTTCTATTAATATTAACGAAATTACAAACAGTGAGATAATAAAAAAATTAGCAAGTATATTAAAGGGTAATATGAAAAAGGAAAAGAAGGAAAAAGAGGATTATGAGGAATCTTTTTATCTTGAATAGAGTTTTTAGGTATATATTTAAAAATGTAAAGTCTAAAGACATAAAAAAAATCACTATTAGGAAAAATTTTTTAAAACCTGAGTATACAGTAGTAATATTGATGATTATTATTGTAATAATATACGGCTTAATTTCACAAAAACCTAAAAATACGTTCTTGTTACTTCTAACATTTTTCACAATGTATAATAGCGTTTATGTGTTATTTATAAATAAGGTTATTTCCAAAAAAATGGAAAAAGAGATTTATGAATTTGATAAACGCGAAAAAGATAAAAAAAGAGAGTTAATTAGAAAGAAATATAATATTAATGAAATAATAGTCTTAGATGATTACGGCGATGATAAGCATATATATAAGGTATTGAAGAATGAATACGTTATAGGTAAAAATTCAAAAAGTGCCATTGTGGATATAGACCTTACAGATCAAATAAATAGTGATTTTGTAAGTAGGAGACACGCAAGAATCTATAAACAAGACAATAAGTTCTATGTTGTGGATGAGGGTTCTAAAAATGGTACGGATATAATAAAAACAAATAATAGGAAAATTAATTTAATAGCATTTAAAGGTGAAAATATATTGGTAGGAGATATTATACATATTCATGGTATAAAAATACTCCTAAATTAAAAGGGTATAATTATGAAATTAGAAAGATGTAAAAAAGGTCATTTTTATGACAGTACAAGTATAAAGTTTTGTCCTTATTGTGAAAATACAGTTAATAAAACACAAGACTTATTGGAAACAGATGAAGAAAGAGGAACGGTTGCATACATTCCTATAAAAATAGTTCCAGTTGTAGGTTGGCTTATCTGTATTGAAGGAATAGAAAAGGGTAAAGACTATAGATTAGTTGATAAAAGGAACTTTATAGGTAGTACTGAAGATATGGACGTATGTATATTAGACAAAAAAATAGAAAAAACTGATAACTTCATTATCACATACAATGAAAAACAAAGAGTTTTTGTAATTTCTCCAGGTCAAGCAGGTAATATTGTATACTTAAATAAGAAGGCAGTATATGAAACAACACAACTTGAGAACTATAGTTTAATAGAAATAGGCGATACAAAACTTGTTTTTGTTAAATTTTGCGGAGAACATTTCGTATGGAACATGTAGTTTTAGAATGTCTAAATACAGAGTTTATTGAAAATGAAAGTTCATATTTTGGTTATCTTGAAAAAGATGGAATAGTAGTATATATTTATTCGAAGGTAAAAGAAAATGAGGAAGTAGATAAAATATCAAAACAAATAGTGGACAACATTGCTAGTAAGTGTATAGAAGAAGATTTAGAGTATAACCCCAAATTTATGATGTACATAGTAGAGAGTTTAAATATGGATTACAAGAATCTTGAGGTTCTAACTATTATTCAAACAAACGCTAATACATTTAATGCTGTTATTCTAGGAGATATCACATTAAAGTTATTTAGAAATGATGTAGTAGAATTTGAAGCTATTAATCAAGGGGGGACTAAACAACTTGATGGATATATAGTAGAAGAAAAAGCACTTGAAAGTGGAGATGTACTAAAATTATTCTCAAAAGAACTAGCATGTCTTACTATTAATATCAAAAAAACAAGGCAAATAGATAATGCCACAAAAAATAATAAAAAATGGTTTAAAATCTTAACAATCAGTTTCATTTTTCTTTTCTTTATTATCTACATAATCTTTAATTACTGGACGATAAAAAGATATGAAAACAAAATAGATAATATTAATAATGACCTTAAAATATATATAAAAAACAATGAAGTTCAAAATATAAGTATAGAGTTAAAAAACTTAGAAAAAGTATATAAAAATTTAGACAAAAAACTATTTCTAATTATACCACGCAAAAAAGAGGTAAAGTTCATTGATGATAAGAATAAAATTAAAACTTTAAGATCAGATGTTGAAGTTTTAAAAGATGTAAAAGATAAGATGGACTTAGCTAAAAAATGTGTAGAAAAATATAAATTCCCTAATGCTCGTGAGTTATTTGAAAATATTTCTCGTAGTCATACAGAAATACTAAATATTGATAACTTAAAAAAAGAAGCCGTGCTTAATATATCAATGTTGAATGATTTAGATAACATAGATAAAAAAATTGATGAAGCTACTGAATTATTTAACAAGTTTAAGTTTAAAAAGTCTAAGACTATTTTTGAAAGCGTAGAAACGATATGCTTAAAGTATAAGATAAGTATAAGTCTTAAGGACAAAATACAAGAGTGCGATGAAAAGATAAATGAGATATTAGAAGAGATAGAAGCACTTAATTTAAAAGCAGAAGAAAACAAGGAAAAAAATGTAAATTTAACTTTGAATAGTTACTTTGAAATGCTAAAACGTTATGATATGTTGGACGACGAATTGAATAGTATGAAGATTAAGGAAAAAATCAAAAAACTTGAAGAGGTCAAGGAGTTTGATAGGAGACATGCTATTGAATTAAGAGCCGAAGCAATTAATTTGAATGATAACTATAAATGCAGAGAAGCTCTAGAAGCAATGTTAGAGTCAAATCTAATATTTAAAAAACACGGTTTATTAGAAGAGCTTTTAATAAATAGTGATCATATCAAAAAAATAAAGAAAACAATGAGAGACGAATTGGAAAAAAGTCAAAATAATAATAATAAAAAAGAAAGAAAGGTAAGTAATAATCGGGAACAAATCATACGTAGCATTAATTCATGTATACAAAAAGGCGATAGTTGTATAAAAGAAGATAATATAGATGATGCAATAATAGAATATCAAAGAGCTATACAATACTGTGAAAAAATAAATTACACTGGTGATAAAGTAGATAAATTAAAGAAAAAACTAGCGTATGCAATAAAAAAATCAAAAGGAAGCAAATGGTGGCAAATATGGAAATAGGAGTTAGCGACACGTATGTAAAAATATCAAATGTTTTTATCTTTGACGATCATGTTATAAAAGAATACTATCACAGATATGATTTTGTAGACCATATAGTCAAAAATGAAACTGATATAAATATGAGGTTATTAAACTTAGGTATTTCATTCGTACCTAAACTATTATCAGTTGAGAAAAATATGCAAAAAACTAAATTAGCATTTAAAAAAATTGATGGTAGAACTCTTGCATCTTTAAAATTCTCATATATGGAGTTTGAAGAAAAATTTAAAATTTTCATGAAGATTCTGAATATGGTTAAAGTTTTACATATTAATAATTTGATTCATAATGATTTAAGTTTAGCAAATTTAATGCTAAATCATGATAAAGAGGTGTATATGATAGACTTTGCTCTATCCACCTCTTTTAACAAAAAAGACAGTATAAATGACTTAAATTCATTAACGTATATAGGTTATAAGATATTTAATGTTAAATTTGATGTTAAAGCAGATGATATACATAATTATATAAGGAAAATAGGTGAAATAAAATATGAGTTACTATACAATAGAGGATTTAAAGTTAAAGACCTATGATAAATTATATAAAATAGCTATAAATGAAAAATTAATTAATATATTTGCAAGTGATAAAACCAAAAGTGAGCTTATAGACCTAATACTTCTATATAGACAAGATAATACAGAAAAAAAGATTTTGACTCTTGATTATGAAGGATTTTTTAGACTTCAAGAACTATTTGACAAGAAGTTAAGAGAACTACCTATTGAAGCAACAGATATTCAAGTACCATATAATATAAAGATATTTGAAAATGCAGATTTTAGTGAGGATGACAATTACTATGTATTAGTTTCTAAAAATTTACATATTTCAACTAGTATTTGTATGATAACAGCTGACAATGGCTATGTTTACTGTATATTAAGTTTAGTAGAAGATACTAAATATGAAGATAAGGTGTATAGAAAGTATAAAATAAATAGTGAATATGTTGAAAGATTAAACTTTGATTGTGAATACTACAAAAACCCAAAAATGTACTTTTTTGAAAATACTATGGGGGATATTATTAGAAATATATATTTCAATAAAAGAGTAGATGTAATACCAGAAAAGATACCCTGCTATAGCATAAAGTTGTTTGAGCTTAAAGCAGAAAAGTTAAAGGAAGTTAAAAGTCCTTTTCCCATTCTATTTATTGATAATAAGGTGTACTGTAAGTATTTTACTAAAGATTTTTTAATGTATATTCATAAAATACAAAATAACAATTTTTTAATAGACTATTTTGAAAATGCAAAAGATAGGGTGCTGGCAAAAGAATTAAATTTTTATGCTAGTTGTTTTCAAGATATGTCTACATTTTTTTTAGATATAAATTCTAATATAGAAGTGTATGATGACTATTTGCAAAGTAAAATAGTATCAAAAAAGCAACTTGTTAATCAGTTTATAGAATATTTGATAAAAAAAATATGTGCATACTCTAAATGTAGGTATACCAAAATATATAGCATAGGACTAAATATACAAGATGATAGATTTGTATATATTGATTTACCATTTGTATTGTCATATTCTAAGATAAAAAGGCTTAATAAGACGTACAAAAGTGAGAAGTTTTTAGCGATTGTTTCTGAGTTTGATAATTTAAATATATCAGAAAATCAATTTAATATATTTGAAAAAGATATAAACTACGATATTACAGTTAATACTAATATTAATACCGTAAACTATAACCTAAACTTTAATACTTTAATAAAAGAAATAATCTATTTATTAAAATTAAAGTTATTAAAAATTGATATATCCATATGCTCTATAAACGATTTAATAAAAAAAATTGATAGTATAGGCTATAGGGCAGTAAAGGATGATTTATTTAAAGATTATGATGATATAGAAGCTAAATTTAGTACGGATTGTTTTAAGTATCAAAATCTAGTATCAGAAAAATATCATGAAATAAAGAAAAATTATTATACACTATTAAATGAGGCATATGATGAATTAAATAATTATCTAAATTGTAAGAGTACAAATTTAGAAAAAAATATGATAGAGTATGTTTTATGCCTTGAGTTATATAACTTTTTAAATAATTTTTTTAAAAAGTTTACTGTAATTGAGTTATTGAAGAGATATAAGGGTGTTTGTTTAATGGGTAAGATAATTAAATCAGAACTTTTCTACAACCTTTTAAAAGAATTTATACCAGGTAAGATAATAAAATACACTGATGTAAATAATGATAACTATGAATACATACTAGAGTTAATATATGAGTACATAGAAGATGAAGAGTTGGCTAAGATAAAGCTATTAAATAACATTACTTATGATGTAAGGGCGTATATAATAGAGGCAACTAACTTTAAAGATGTATATGAGGTAGTATTAGATACAACAAAAACAGATATAGGGTATATAGACAAATTAGATACTGTTACTAAACTTGATATAAAAATAAAAGACAGTGAAATGGATATTGTATATAGTCTTAATTTGGATTTAAAAAAAGAGTTTTATGAAAGAGATGAACTTGATACAAGACTTAATCAAGAATTTTTAGATAATATAGACAATGCGATTATTCGTATATTTTTTATATCTAAAGAGATGAAAATCTTCTATAAATGTGCAACGAGGTACGATGATCAGGTGTTTGTAACGGATGAGTATATGCTGAAATTTGACACGGATTTGAAATCGTGATATACTTTAACCACAATAAGGAGGTGTAAATGAAGAAATTACTTACTATTTTCTTTGTTTTATCCATATTTTCTACAGCAAGTTTTGCAAAAGGATCAAAGCATAGAAATAAGGAAAGTAGTCAATCATCAAACATTAAAGCCGATATAATTAAAGAAATTATTAAAAAGACTTATATCGACGATGGTGTTTTTAAATCCTTAGAGGAATTAAAAAATGACCAACCTGCAAATGTTGATACTGATGTTTCAAGAAGTTTTACTCACTATCAAGCGGGAACTGCATCATTTTATGGTGAAAAATGGAACGGAAGAAGAACATCGAATGGGGAAGTATTTAACACACGTTTATTAACAGCTGCACATAGAACATTACCATTTGGTACTTTAGTAAGAGTTACTAATCAAGCAAACGGTAAGTCAGTGGTTGTAAGAATCAATGATAGAGGACCTTTTAAACAAGGTAGAGTTATTGACCTTACAAGAGCAGCATTTGAAGCAATAGAAAGCGTACAAAGAGGTCTAACTAGAGTCAAGTTAGAAATTATAAAAAGATAATTGGTTGGTAAAACTGTTTGTACTTGTATAAGCAGTTTTAAATGAATTGACTATTAAAAAGGGCGTAGTATTACGCCTATTTTTATACCACCTCATATAACGCTTGTTATATTTCATTGTTAATTTAAAAAAAATATAGTATAATATGTTTAACTACCAAATGAAAATTGAAAGGAAGTATGTATGTTTTTAAATAAATCAGACAAATTAGCAATAGTTGAGCCAAATGGTAATAAGATAAACTATACACAAATGGTTGGCTATGTTAAATATATGTCAAACAATGTTTTCAAAGATGTAAAAGAATCGAAACATATTTTAATAATTTCAGAAAACAGAAAAGAATGGGTATTTAGTTTTTTTGCAATATGGGATAGAAAAGCTATACCAGTTGCACTAGATGCAATGAGTAATGATAAAGAAATTATGTATTTCATAAATGATTGTAATCCTGATGCTGTTGTTGTATCTAACGGTACAAAAGATATGGTTAATAAGGCATTAAATAACTTAAATCTTAGTGATATAAAGGTATATAACCTAGATGACTATACTCTTAGTGTTGTTGAAGATGAAAGAGTATTAAATACTCCTGAAATGGATGATGTAGCTGTTATGATATATACATCAGGTACAACAGGTAATGCAAAGGGTATAATGCTTACATATGCGAATATTATTGGTGAAATAAAGGCATTAAATTCTATAGATGTAGTAGAACCATCTGATCAAATGTTATCAATTTTACCTTATCACCATATATTGCCACTAATGGCAACTTGTCTATATGAATATTACTATGAAAATATGAATAGTGTTGTTATAGTAGATAAACTAAATAGTCAAGAAATATTAAAAGCATTAGCTGATAATAATGTAACAATATTTGTTGCTGTTCCAAGAGTGTATAAGCTTTTCTACAAGACAATTAAAGATAAGATAAATAGTAGTATGATAGCTAGATTCATGTTCTTTATTGCTAAAAAAGTTAATAACAAGAAGTTTTCAAAAATAGTATTTAAAAAAGTTCATGATATTTTTGGTGGACATATGAGAACCTTTATAGCTGGTGGTGCAAGATCAGATACTGAGATGATAGAGTTCTTTGAAATCTTAGGTTTAAACTACTATGAAGGGTATGGATTATCAGAAACAGCACCAGTTGTAGCTGGTAGTGTTAGACCTAATTTTAGAATAGGTACTGTAGGAAAACCTCTACCAAGTGTTGATATACGTATAATAGATGGTGAACTTTGCTTAAAAGGACCTATGGTTATGAAGGGATACTATAACAAGCCTGAAAAAACAAAAGAAGTCTTTACAGAAGATGGGTGGTTTAGAACTGGAGACTTAGCATTAATAAGTGATGATGGTTTCATTACTATTATCGGACGTGCTAATGCAATGATAGTTCTATCAAATGGTAAGAATATAGATCCTGAAAAGATAGAAAATAAGATTTTAGAAATGTCTAATGAAAAAATAGCTGAAATTGGTGTATTTGGTAAGAATGATAAGTTGTCAGCTGTAATAGTTCCTGCAAAGCATATTGCTAATATTACAACCTATGTTCGTGATATTATACAAATATATAACAAGAATGCACATAATTATGAAAAAATATTAGAGTATAAATTAGTTGAAGAAGAATTACCTAAGACAAGGGTAGGTAAATTAAGAAGATTTATGTTACCAGAAATATTTGGTGGAAAAAGTAATGAGAAAAAAGAAATGATAAATGAACCAGATACAATGGAGTATAAGGTACTTAAGGGATATATTGGTAAGTTAAAAAATACTGAAGTGGGACCAGATGAAAATTTTGAAATAGAAATTGGACTTGACTCATTAGATCAAATGGAGCTATTATCATTTATAGAAAACAGTTTTGGTGTAAAAATGGATGAACAACTTTTATCTAAATACCATAATTTAAGATTGTTATCTAAATATATTTCTGAGTTATCAACAAGTTTTAATGAAAGTACAATAGACTTAAGTGATATAATTAAAAATGCACCATTTAAGAAATTAAAAGACAGTGTTGGACCATTAATTGCTAAACCTGTATTGTGGCTTTTATTTAAAATATATTTCAGAATGAGTATAAGAGGTAGCGAAAAGATAAAAGATGTTCCTACAATATTTATTGCAAATCATGAAAGCTTTGTAGATGCACCAGGAATTATCCAAGCATTACCTAATGCAATACTTAAAAAGACATATTTTTATGCATTAGAAAAATACTTTAATTCTCCAATTATGAAAGCTATTTCAAATCATGCGAATATAATAAAGGTAAATATTGATAAAGATATTAAAGACAGTGTTGAACAAATGTCTAATGTGTTGAAACAAAATAAGAATATATTCATATTCCCAGAAGGTTCAAGAACAAAAGATGGAAATGTTGCAGAATTTAAAAAGATATTTGCAATAATAGCTAAAGAATTAAATGTTAATATACAATGTATAGGAATAAATGGGGCATATGAAGCGTTTTCAAGATTTAGTAAATTTCCTAAACCTAAGAAAATATCTGTTGATGTTTTAGATTCAGTTAGTGTTGAGAATAAGACATATGATGAAATTGTGGACGAATGTCGTCAAATCTTTATTAACTACAAGAAAGGTAAAAAGTAATGAAGAAAAAGCACTTTATACTATCATTAATTGAAATCTTGTTTGTAATATTTGCAATATTTTTTATCTACAACAAGATTATGTATATAGTTAATGTTTCAAGAGTTGAAACAGAAAATGTATGTTCAAAATTTAAAATAAGGGATAAGAAGTTTTATGAAAATAAGTGAAGAAGAATTAGAAAAAATGATTTTAGACGCATATAAAAAGGAAAAAGGTATTATGTGTGGCTGTGAAGAAATATCATATGACGAATATAGAAAGTACAAAAGAGCAGAAATATTAAAAAAGCTTGAAAAATGTTAGGCGTTTGTGATATAATTGAAATAACAACTGAGGGAGTGGACATTATGTCCACTCTTTAATTTAGTAAGAGGTGAAATTTTGGAGGAATTAGAACTTAAGTTACAAGAGATATTATCCAAGAATAATATTGAACTTGTAGATGTTGAATTTGTAAGAGATGGTTCATACAATTATCTAAGAGTATATATTGAAACTGATAACTTAGATGAGTGTGAAAGAACTAGTAAATTAATTGACAGTACTTGTGATGAGTACATTAAAGAAAAGTATTTTTTAGAAGTATCAACACCTGGAATTGAAAGAAAGTTGAAAAAAGAAAAAGACTTTAATAAATTTAAGGGTTACAAAGTCTTAATTAAGACTAAGAGTAATATCGATGACAAAAAAAGTTTTATAGGAATACTAAATGGTATCAAAGATGGTAATGTTATTGTTGATGATACTGCTATACCTTTATCAAAGATAAAAACAGCTAAAACAGTTTATGAATTTAATAATTTAAAAGAAGTGGAGGAATAAAAAATGAAAGCTAAAGAACAGGGCATATTCTTAGCAGCTTTAGATGAACTTGAAAAAGAAAAGGGCATAGATAAAGAAGAATTATTAGGTGCTGTAGAAACAGCCTTACTTGCAGCATACAAAAAGAATTATAAAGACGCTGAAAATGCTTATGTTGAAATAAATAGAGAAAATGGAGATGTAAAAGTTAAGGCAATTAAAAAGGTAGTTGAAAAAGTTGAAAATCCTGCAACTGAAATTTCACTTGAAAATGCACTATTACATTCAAAACGTGCTAAAGTAGGTAGCGAAATTAAAGTAGATATTAATGCAGAATCATTTAAAAGAAATGCTATACAAAATGCTAAACAAATCGTAATACAAAAAGTAAGAGAACATGAAAAACAAAATGTGTATAATAAGTTTAAATTACTAGAAGATAGTTTAGTTAAAGCATTAGTTAAAAAAATGGATGAACAAAATAACTTGTACATTGAAATAAATGGTACTGAAACAATAATACCTAGTAGAAATTTAAATCCTAATGATCACTTTGTGCAAGGAGACTTAGTATCTGTATATATAGGTAAAGTAGAAGAAGGAACTAAGTTTACAAAAATAGAGTTTTCAAGAAATTCTGAAAAGTTTTTAGAAAAACTATTTGAAAGAGAAGTGCCTGAAATTGCAGCAGGGGATATAGAAATAAAGTCAATTGCAAGAGAAGCAGGTAGTAGAAGTAAGATAGCCCTATACTCACCAGATGTAAATTTAGATGTTAAGGGTGCTTGTATGGGAACAAATAGAATGAGACTAGAAGCAATACTATCAGAATTACAAGGTGAAAAAATAGATCTAATAACTTGGGATGAAGACACAAGAAATTATGTAAGTAGTGCTCTAGCACCAGCTAATGTATTCTCATCAGAAATTGTTCAAGAAGATAATGAAATTATTGCGAGAGTATGTGTAGATAATTCTCAACTATCACTTGCAATAGGTAAGAAAGGACAAAATTCAAGATTAGCATCAAAATTATGTAAAGTTAAAATAGATATTAAAGGTTTAACACAAGAAGAACAAGATGCAATTTTAGCAGGTAATGAGGAATAAAATGGAACCAATTAGAACTTGTGTTTTAACAAAAACAAAGGCAAGTAAAAAAAAGTTAATACGTTTAGTAAAAAATGATAAGGGTAAGTTTGTCATAGATGAAAGACAAATAGTACAAAAAAGAGGAATATACATATTCCCATGTGAGAAAATTTTAAATATCATAACAAAACAAAAAAAGTATGATATAGATGAAAAGTCGATTGAGAAAATAATTGAAATAATAAAGGTAGGTGGAATGGATGAGTAATAGAGTTTATGATTATGCAAAAAAGTTTGCACAAGATACAACAACTTTTATTAAAAACCTGACAAATATGGGTATAAAGAATAAGACAGCGTTGAATAAGTTAGACGAAAAAGAAATAGAACTTATAGAAGAAAATATGCCTAAAATTTTGGAAGAACAAGTAAAGAAAGATTCAAAAACTATTGTTGTACAAGAAAAGAAGATTTTTGCTACTCCTAAAAGAAAAGAAAAAAATAAAAATAATAATGGTGGAAATAGTAGAGAATATCATAAATGGAATACATACAAGGAAAGAAATACTAAAGACTCTAATGATAACAAGAGAGGGGCAAAATTAAATAATAATTTTAATAAGCCTAAATTTAATGATAACAACAATAACAATAATAAAGATGGTAGAGTTAGAAAAGACTTCAATAAAGACTTTAATAAAGACTTTAATAATAACAAACGTAAGCCAGTTGAAAATACTAAATCTGAAGTTGAAATGCCTGAAATAGAAACATTAACAAAAGCATCAAAATCAGGTAAACAAAAGCCAAAATTTGATAAGAAAAAATATGAATATGAAAAGAAGGCTAAAGAAGAAGAAAGAAAATTAAAAGAATTAAGAACAGACTTTAGAAAAGATAATACTAAGAAAAAAATAAAGAAAAAAGAAAAAGTAGTTAAAAGCGAAGTAATAAAATTAGATGATACATCTGGAGTTTTAAAAATAAAGGGTGAATTAACAGTTAAAGAATTAGCTGATAAATTAGGTATTACTTCTGCAAGTATAGTTTCAAAATTCTTTATGCAAGGTAAAGTTTTAACAACTAACGCAATACTATCTATGAGTGAAATTGAAGAAATTGCACTAGATTACAATGTATTAATAGAAGAAGAAACTGAAGTTGAATTACCATATGGTGAAAAATATGAACTAGAAATTGTAGATAAACCTAATGAATTAGTTCCAAGAGCACCAGTAATAACAATAATGGGTCACGTTGACCATGGTAAAACTTCATTATTAGATGCATTAAGACATACAAATGTAATTGCAAATGAAGCAGGTGGTATAACACAAAGTATAGGTGCATATCAAGTTACATGGAAGGGTCAAAAGATAACATTTATTGATACACCAGGGCACGAAGCGTTTACAGAAATGAGAGCAAGAGGTGCAAATATTACTGATATTTCTATACTAATAGTTGCTGCTGATGATGGTGTAAAACCACAAACAATAGAAGCTATATCTCACGCTAAAGAAGCAAATGTCCCAATAATCGTAGCAATTAATAAGATTGATAAGCCAGGGGCTAATCCTATGAGAGTAAAACAAGAACTTATGGAATATGGTCTTGTTACACAAGAATGGGGTGGAGATACAGAATGTGTTGAAATTTCAGCAAAACAAAAAATTAATCTTGATTCACTACTTGAAACAATATTAATTACAGCAGAATTACTAGAACTTAAGGCAAATCCTAAGAAAAGAGCTAAAGCAGTTGTAGTTGAATCTAAACTTGATCCTCAAGTTGGGATAATAGCAGACGTATTAGTTCAAGAAGGAACTTTAAAGATAGGTGACATCTTTGTTGTAGGTGGAACATTTGGTAGAATAAGAAGTATGATAGATGATAAAGGTAACAAGATAACTAAAGCTATCCCTTCTATGCCAGTTGAAATTACAGGATTTAATGATATACCTGAAGCAGGTGGAATGATATATTGTGTTAAAAATGATAAACAAGCTCGTAAGATAGTAGATGACTATAACGCAAATAGAAAATTAAATGATATAGATGCTAAAAAACATATATCACTTGAAAGCTTATCAAAAGAATTAGAAGATGAACAACTAAAAGAATTAAAATGTATAATAAGAGCAGATTCAAGAGGATCTGTTGAAGCATTGAAGGAATCATTAAATAAATTATCTAATGATAAGGTTGCAATAAATATTATCCAAGCTACTGCTGGTGCAATAACTGAGGGAGATATAAAATTAGCTGAAGCATCAAATGCAATAATAATAGGATTCGGTGTTAGACCAACTAATACTGCAAGAAGTGAAGCAGAAAAAACAGGTGTAGAAATTAGAAACTATAATGTAATTTACCATGTTACAGAAGATATAGAAAAAGCTATGAAGGGCATGTTAGATCCTGAATATAGGGAAGTATACCATGGACGTTTAGAAGTTCTTAAAGTATTTAAGATTTCTAATGTAGGTAATATAGCTGGTTGTATGGTAGTAGATGGTAAGATTACAAATCATTCAAAGATTAGAGTATTAAGAAATGGTATAATAATCTTTGATGGAGATATATTAGCATTAAAGAGACATAAAGATGATGCTAAAGAAGTTAATATGGGACAAGAATGTGGTATAAGTCTAAAAGACTTTAATGACATTAAAGAAAATGACATATTAGAAGCATATATTAAAGAGGAAATTGAAAGATAATATGAATGATAGAAGAATAAAAGGTTTAGAAAAAGAAATTGCAAGAATAATAGGAACTGCAATTTTATTAGAAATTAATAATGAAAAGATTAAAAACCTTGTAACAGTATATAAGGTGAGTCTTACAAAAGATGCACGTTATGTAGATGTAACATTTTCATTACTAGACTATAATGAAAATATTAACAGAGAAAAACTCTTAGAAGATTTAAATAAGGTAAAGGGATATTTTAGAAAGAAATTAAGTCAAGAATTAAGTATAAGATATGTACCAGAAATAAGAGTTTTCCTTGATAATAGTGTTGAGCAAGGAATAAAAATTTCAAATTTAATAGATAAAGTTATCAATTCATGATAAAATATAGCTAATGTAAATAATTAAGGAGGAAAGATGTATAATTTAGAATTATTAGAAAAATCAAGTGCAAAGGCAACAATAGAACTTAAAGGTGAAGAATTTAAAAAGGTAAGAGAATCAATCGTAAATGAATTTAAAAATGCAAAGATTGATGGATTTAGAAAAGGTCACGCTCCATTAGATGTTATAGAAAAAACTTTTGGTGATAAGATAAATGAAGAATTATTTAACTATGTATTAAATTCTGAAATCAAAAAAATGGTTGAAGAAAAGGAATTAGAATTATTAGGACAAATTAGTGTTGAAAATCATTCATTAACTAATGATGAATTAAAGGTTGAAATTTCTTTTGAATTAAAACCTAAATTTGAATTACCTAAGTACAAAGAATTAGGAATCAAAGAAGAAACTGAAGAAATAACTGATGAAAAAGTAGAAGAATACTTAAAATCAATAGTTGAAAGAGAAAAGAAATTAGAAAAATCTGATAAGAAAGTTGCAGAAAATAATGATACTGTAAATATTAACTTTGAAGGATTTGTTGATGGAGAAGCTTTTGAAGGTGGAAAGGCTGAAAATTACAACTTAAAATTAGGTTCTCACTCATTTATAGATACATTTGAAGATCAAATAGTAGGACATAGTGTTGATGAAGAATTTGATGTTAATGTAGTATTCCCTGAAGAATATCATGCTGAAAACTTAAAAGGAAAACCTGCATTATTCAAAGTTAAATTAAACTCAATACAAGTTGAAAAATTACCAACTGTTGATGATGAATTTGCTAAATCTAAAGGATATGATACTTTAGCTGATTACAAGAATTCATTAAAAGCTCAATTAGAATTAAATTCTGAAAATCAAGCAAAAGATAAGAAATATCAAGAAATAGCTGATAAATTAGTTGAAACAACTGAAATGGAATTACCAGTAAATATAGTAAAATCTGAAGTTGAAAATCAAAAGAATGCTCTTGCACAACAATTATCTATGCAAGGTCTAGATTTAAAGAAATACTTAGAATTATCTGGTAAAACTGAAGAAGAATTTGAAAGAGATGTAGAAGATAGAGCACAAAAAGTTGTTAAGTACAACTTAATAATAGGTAAGATTGCTGAAATTGAAGGAATTAAAGTTGAAAAAGAAGAAATAGAAAAAGAATTAGAAAAGATGGCAGCAATGTACAAAATGACATTAGACCAATTACGTGAAGAATTACAAAAGGCAAAGATGTTAGAAAATTACATTAACCAAATAGCAGGATCAATATTCATGACTAAGGTTAAAGAATTCTTAGTTAAGAATAATTAAGAAGGGATAAAAAATGATATATCCATTTATACATGAAGAAGAAGGTGGAGTTGAAAGAACATATAATATTTTTTCAAGACTACTTAAAGATAGAATAATATTTTTAATGGGAGAAGTGAACGATGAAATGGCTAATACCATCATCGCTCAGCTTCTTTACTTAAATGCTCAAGATAAGAAAAAGGATATTACAATGTATATTAATAGTCCAGGAGGTTCTGTAACTGCTGGACTTGGTATATATGATACAATAAAGCATATAGATTGTGATGTTTCAACAGTATGTATAGGGCAAGCAGCAAGTATGGGAGCTTTTCTATTAGCAGCTGGTAAAAAAGGTAAAAGATATTCTTTACCTAATTCAAGAATAATGATACACCAAGTTTTAGGTGGTATAGGTTATTCACAAGCTACTGATGTACAAATACATGCAGAAGAAATGTTAAGACTTAAAAATTTACTTAATGAAGAAATGGCAAAAAATACAGGAAAGACATTAAAGCAAATGGAAAAATCTACTGACAGAGATAACTTTATGTCAGCAGAAGAAGCAAAGAACTTTGGTTTAATAGATAATATAATATAGAAAGGAATACAAGATGGCAAAAGCAAAATTAACTTGCTCATTTTGTGGTAATTTCACTGATGATGTTGATTTAATTGAAGGTGAAGATGGAGTATATATTTGTGAAGACTGTGTACTTAGATGTTATGATATGGTTAACTCAAATGTAGAAGATTTAAGTAAAGCTAATATTAAGGAAAATAATAAGATAAATTTAATTAAACCCAAAGAAATTAAACAAAAATTAGATGAATATATTATAGGGCAAGATAGAGCAAAAAAGGTCTTATCTGTTGCAGTGTATAATCATTTTAAAAGATTAATGTTTAAGGACAAGAAAAAATCAAGTGATGACGTTGAAATTCAAAAATCAAATATTCTTTTGATAGGTCCAACTGGAAGTGGTAAAACCTTATTAGCACAAACTTTAGCAAAAATATTAAATGTACCTCTAGCAATTGCTGATGCTACAACAGTAACTGAAGCAGGATATGTTGGAGATGATGTTGAAAATGTATTATTAAAACTAATAAAAGTTGCAGATTATGATATAGATGCTGCAAAACGTGGAATAATATATATAGATGAAATTGATAAGATTGCTAGAAAATCTGAAAATACTTCAATTACAAGAGATGTTTCAGGTGAAGGAGTACAACAAGCCTTACTAAAAATAGTAGAAGGAACAGTTTCTAGCGTTCCTGCAAATGGTGGAAGAAAACACCCAGACCAAGAAATGATAGAAATTGATACAACAGATATATTGTTTATAGTAGGAGGAGCATTCTCTGGACTTGAGAGCAAAATACGTTCAAGATTTAATGTTAAGCAAATTGGATTTGATAAGGCAAATAATGTAGTTAAAGAGTTAGATGAAGAAACAATATTTAAATATGTATTACCTGAAGATCTTAAAAAATTTGGATTAATTCCAGAACTTATAGGAAGATTTCCAGTAATTACAGCTTTAAGTAAGTTAGATATGAAGGCTTTAACTAGAATATTAGTAGAACCTAAAAATGCCTTAGTTAAACAATACAAGAAGATATTTGAACTAGAAGATGTGGATTTAGAATTTACTGATGAAGCATTAGATGAAATTGCAAACTTAGCATTAAAGAGAAATATAGGGGCAAGAGGTTTAAGAAGTATTGTAGAAAATACATTATTAGATCTTATGTATGAAATCCCTAGTGATAAGAAGATAAAGAAAATAACAATTACAAAAGAAATGATAGATGAAAAAAATCAAGAAATGCAAAAGGAGACTAAATGACAGCATTAATTCCAACAAAAGAAGTTGCAGTAATGCCTGGTGTTGAAACTAGTCTATTATTAGGAAGACAATATAGTATTACAGCAGCATATGAGGCTATAAACAGTAATGATAAGAAGATAGTATTGTCATTACAAAAGAATATAGAATCAGATATAGTTGATGAAAAAGGCATTGAAGAATACGGAATTATAGCAGAGGCTATTAAGATATATAAGCTGGATAATGAAACATATCGTTTAGTAGTTAAAGGTAAAAGTCGTGTAAAATTATCAAAAATACAATTTAATGAAGAACAAAAATGTTTTTTCACTGAGTATTCAATGGTAAGAACAAATAAAGACTTAGTTGATAATAGTATAAATAGTGCAGAATCAATACTAAAATCTGCAGGTGTAGTGTTATCGCTAATGAAAGATATGATAAATGAACATCTAATGCTAAATGTGAATTCAATAGAAGAACTTATAGACCTACTAGTCTACAAGATACCATTTGAAACTCATGTTAAGCAATATTATTTATCTTTAAGAAGCTTACAACAAAGAGTAGATACATTCTATGAAGATATTAAGATTGAATCTCAAAAAATGATCATTGAAAATGATATAAATAGTAAGTTAAAGCAAAATCTTGATGAATCACAAAAGAATTACTATTTAAAAGAAAAGATGAAAGTTTTAAAAGAAGAATTAGGTGAAGATACAAGTAATAACGATGTATTAGATAATCTTGAAAAAAGAATAAATGAAAAGGTTATGCCTGATGGACTTCGTGAAAAATTAAAAAAAGAAATAAAGAAATTACGTAGTAATGTAGGATATTCTGCAGACTATAATGTAACATTAAACTATATTGAAGTTGTATTAGATTTACCTTTTGAAGCCTCAAAAGAAGAAGAATATGATATAAAAAAGGTTAAAAAGATTTTAGATCAAGATCATTACGGATTAAAAGAAGTAAAAGATACAATATTGGAATTTTTATCAGTAATGAAATTAAAAGAACAAAAAGAATCTAAAGCTGAAAAGAAAATATCAACTATACTTTGTTTAATTGGACCACCTGGAGTTGGTAAAACTTCATTTGCTACATCAATTGCACGTGCATTGAATAGAAAGTTTGAAAAAATTAGTCTTGGTGGTATAAATGATGAAAGTGAAATTCGTGGACATAGAAAAACTTATGTAGGAGCTATGCCTGGTAGAATAATAGAAGCTATTAAAAGAACAGGGGTTAATAATCCTGTAATATTATTAGATGAAATTGATAAATTAGATTCTAATTTTAGAGGAGACCCTGCATCAGCATTACTTGAAGTTTTAGATCCTGCACAAAATTCAAAATTTGAAGATCACTTTATTGATTATCCATATGATTTATCAAATGTCTTATTTATCTGTACAGCAAATAATTATCAAA
This sequence comes from Sneathia sp. DSM 16631, assembly GCF_014892235.1. Taxonomy (NCBI): domain Bacteria; kingdom Fusobacteriati; phylum Fusobacteriota; class Fusobacteriia; order Fusobacteriales; family Leptotrichiaceae; genus Sneathia; species Sneathia sp. DSM 16631. Next base: position 101,132 of record NZ_JADBHL010000001.1, read on the forward strand.
CTATACCAGAACCTTTATATGATAGAATGGAAGTTATAGAACTTGAATCATATACAGAAATGGAAAAGCTTAATATAGCTAAAAAATATCTTTTACCACAAGTAAAAGAAGAAACTGAAATATCTTTAAAATTATCAGATGAAGTTATACAAAAGATAATTGGTGAGTATACAAGAGAAGCAGGAGTAAGAAATTTAAAAAGAGAATTTCTAAAAATTGCTAGAAAAATAGCGAGAGATATTTTAGAAACAGGTAAAAAGATACACAGAATAACTAAGCAAAATATTAGTAAATATTTAGGACCAGAAAGATTTAAACCTGAAAAACAAATGCAAAAAGAACCTAAAATTGGAACTGTAACAGGTCTTGCATGGACTGCTGTTGGAGGTACAACTTTAGAAGTTCAAGCTGTTAAAATGGAAGGAACAGGTAAGCTATTATTAACTGGTAAATTAGGTGAAGTAATGCAAGAATCTGCACAAGTTGCTTATTCTTATGTTAGATCTGTAAAAGATAAACTTAAAATTACAGAACACTTTGAAAAAGATTATGATATACATCTACATTTTCCAGAAGGAGCTGTTCCAAAAGATGGTCCATCTGCAGGTGTTACAATAACAACAGCAATAATTTCAGTACTACTACAAAAGGGAGTTAGACAAGATTTAGCTATGACTGGTGAAATTACTATAAACGGTGATGTTTTACCAGTAGGTGGTATAAAGGAAAAGGTTATCGCAGCAAATAGAATAGGTATTAGAGAAGTAATACTACCATTTGAAAATAAGGTGGATACTACACTTTTACCTAAGGAAATTTTAAATGAAATGATTTTTCATTTTGTAAAAAATTATAACGAAATATTAAATATTGCTTTTACTAAGGAGGTTAAAAATAAATGAATGTAAAAATAATAATTGTGTATATAGTAATTTTAATTGTATTATTTGGACCAATGATGTACAGTAATTCTAAGAAAAAGAAAAAATATGATGATATGATTTCAAATTTAGCAATAGGGAAGAATATAATAACTGTTGGTGGAATCTATGGAAGTATTGTAAAAATAGAAGATACTTTTGTTGAAATAAAAGTAGATAAAGGAGTAAGTATAAAAATCGCAAAATCAGCTATTTCAAAAGTAATAGAAGGTTAAAAAAATGAGATATAATATTAAGAAGATAATAATTGTACTGTTCACTATTTTTTTACCGCTAATAGTAAGTGCAAATAAATTAAATTCAATAGTATATAAAAACGGTATTTTAACTCTTGAATTTCAAGAAAATGTTGGTCATATTAAACATGAATATGATGAAAGAACACCATCATTAATGATTGATATACCTAATACTTCTGGAATAAGAAGCGATGTTGAAAGAAATATTAAAATTAATGACAGATATGTTACAGATTTAACTAATGATTATTACAACAATAATGTATCAACTGTAATTTATTTACAAACTGGTACAAGATGTAATATTACACAAAATAGAAATAAGGTTCAGATAGCATTTATTGAAGCTAAAACCTTACCTAAAAAGAATTACACAATAGTTCTAGATGCTGGTCATGGTGGACATGATAGTGGAGCTATAGGAAATGGTTATAGGGAAAAAGACTTAGCCCTTGCTGTAACATTAAAGTTATATCAAAATTTAAAAAGGGACTATAACGTAATACTAACAAGAAGTAATGATACATTTATACCTTTAAATGAAAGAGCAGAAATAGGTAATAATCATAATGCCAATTTATTTATAAGTATCCACTTAAATGCTTCTGTAAATAGTGCTGCTCATGGTACAGAAGTATATTATTTTGAAAAAAACCCTTCAGTTTATGCAAGACAAAAAGCACAGTATGAAAATGGTTTTGATTTAGCAGGTGCAAGATCGATAGAATCAAACTTTTTAGTAAACGACATCTTATACGGTTTACTTCAAAAAGAAAGTTCTTCATTTGCAAATACTATATTAAATAATATCGTAAATACGATGTCTATTAAAAGAAGAAAAGTTTTAGGTGCAAACTTTGCAGTATTACGTGGTTCAAGATCTCCTTCAGTCTTAGTCGAATTAGGATTTATAACAAACTATAATGATGTTAGACAATATACTTCAGAAGAAGGTCAAATAAATGTTGCAAATGCAATTGCAAATGCAGTACGTAAACATTTTTGAGGTGAATTATGAAAAAATATATTTTAACAATAATACTAGTATTATTGATAGTTATTAGTATAGCACTTAATATATTTAATAAGGTTAAGCCTATAAGTACTGAACAAACTAGTACAGAAAATACAACTAAAGTAGAAAAAAGTACTATTAATATCAATGTATATGATGCGGTTCATGACAAAATAGAGCCTAAAAGTGTAGTAATAGATAATATTAAAACAGTTGAATATGATGATTACGTACAAGCAATCCTTGATAATTCATCATTTATAAATGAAAATATGTGTTTACTTGCAGTATATAAGTTAGAATCTGGAGATATTTTAATAAAGCTAAGTGAAGAATTTAAAGATTTATCACGTAGTACATTAAAAGGTCTACAAACTTCAATAACAAAGACATTGAAAGAAGCATATCCTGATTTAGGGACTATAACTATTCAAGTAGATTCAAACAATTAACCCTACACACATTTGTAGGGTCTTTTTTAAGGTAAGGAGATAAAATGTATACAGAATATTTAAAAAAATATCTCTCAGATGAAAGATATAATCACTGTGTTAGAACAAAAGAGATGGCACAAAAATTATGTGATAAATACAATATCGATAACATCGCAGTAACTGCCGCATACCTACATGATATTGCAAAAGAACTTAGTTTAGATGAAATGGTAAAACTATTAACTAAGGAAGATATTAAAGATGCATGTGGTATGATGAATAAGAATATATTGCATGGCTTAGCTGGTGCAAGGTTATGTGAAAAGTTAGGAATAAAAGATGAGAGAATCATATCATGTATTAAATATCATACATTTGGTAAAAAAAGTATGTCAGATATTGAAAAGGTTGTATATATTTCAGATGCAATAGAATTAGGAAGAAATTATGAAGGTGTTGAAGAAATACGGGATAGAGTTTTTAAATCTTTAAATGAGGGTATAATATATGAAATAGAACATAAAGTTAAGTATTTGTTTTCTGATAGAAAACAAATACACCCATATACAATAGAGTTCTATAATACATTATTGGAGGAAAATAAATGATAGGTGAGGTTATATTTGTAAATAAACGCTTTAGCTTTATAACTTCAAATGATAATACAAAATATTTTGTGAGATCTAAAAATATGCTAACTGCATGTGATAAAGACATAGTAGACTTTAGTATATTAAAAGGTGATGAAGTAATTGTAAATAGGATAATAACTAGAAATACTGATGAATTTGTTGGTGTAATAGAAAATAGTAAAAACTTTTCATTTGTTGTACTAGATAAGGTATTAAAAGATGTATACATTAAGAAAAAAAATAATTTAAACTCAAAAAACTATGACTTAGTTAAGATAAAAATATATGATTGGGGTAATAAAAATAAGAGTCCTGAAGCAAAGGTTATAAAAAATTATGGAAATACACTTAAAGCAGAAAATGTTGTAAGTTCTAAGATAGAGGCTCTAAATATACCTCATAAATTTAGTAAAGAAATATTATCCGAAGTAGATAATTTAACTATTACAAAAGAAAAAAGAGTAGACTTAACAAATCTATACCATGTAACTATAGATGGTTCAGATACAAAGGATATGGATGATGCAGTATATTTAGAAAAGAAAGATTATGGATACTATTTAGTGGTATCTATAGCAGATGTATCTAGTTATGTGAAAAAAGATAGTTTAATTGATAAAGAAGCATATACTAGATCAAATTCTGTATATTTGTATGATAGAGTAATACCTATGTTACCTCAAAGATTAACTAATGATTTATGTTCACTAAATCCTAATGAAGATAAGTTAACACTTAGTGTAATAATTAAGTATGATGATAATGGTAATGTCATAAGTAGTGATATAGTAAGATCAAAAATACGAAGTCGTCATAAGTTAACTTATGAAGGAGTTAATGAAATTTTAAATAATGACATACGTGATTTTGAATATAGCGATATGCTATTTAATATGCAAGAATTATCTGAAAAGTTGACCATATTATCAAAAAAAAGAGGGACTTTAGAATTTGAAATTCAAGAATTGAAGCTAAAAATTGGTGAGGATAATAGGCTTTGTAAGATTGAGCTAAGAAAAAGAGATAAGGCAGAAATTTTAATTGAAAACTTTATGATAGCTGCAAATGAACAAGTCGCAAACTATATGTTCTATAATGAAATACCTTGTGTTTATAGAATACATGAAAAACCAAGCTTAGAATCAATGCAAGCACTAAATGAACAATTAAAAGATCTGAATTATGAAGTTAAAAATCCTAAAAATTTAATTAAAAAATTACAAAAAATAATAGAGCTTACAAAAGATACAAAATTAGGATATTTTATACATAAAATGATATTAAATTCCATGAAAAAAGCTATTTATTCTAAGGATAATAAGGGGCATTTTGGTTTATCATTAAAAAATTATCTTCACTTTACCTCACCCATAAGACGATATTCAGATTTAATGGTTCATAGAATATTGTTAGAATCAATGGATAAGTATATGAGTGAATTAAAAAAAGAACGAATAAATAAGAAGTTAAATACAATATGTAAAACAATATCTAATAATGAGAGAAGAGCACAAAAAATGGAGTATTTAGCAAGAGATATAAAGTTAACTGAATATATGATGAAAAATTTAGGTAAGAAGTATAAGGCTATGGTTACTTCCATAAATAATGATAGATGTTTTGTAAATCTTGAAAACTATATTGAAGCTGAATTATTAGATGATATTAAAGCACACTTAGGAGAGAATTTAGAAGTTATGGTTGTAGGTACAGATATGTTAAAGGGTAAAATTTATGTAAAGAGGTTGGTAAATGGTAATAGCAAGAAATAAGAAGGCAAATTTTGATTATTTTATACTAGATAAGTTCGAATGTGGTATAGAATTAGTTGGAACAGAAGTTAAATCTATTAGAGAAGGTAAAGTTAGTATAAAAGAATCGTATGTTAAAATATTAAAACAAGAATTATTTATTCTAAATATGCATATAAAGGCTTACGACTTTGGAAATATAAATAATAAATATAGTGAAACAAGAACTAGAAAATTATTAATGCATAGAAAAGAGATAAATAAATTAAAAGAAAAAATACAAGAAAAAGGGCTAACATTAGTACCTTTATCAGTTTATACAAGCAGAAAGTATATAAAGGTTGAAATAGCTCTTGCACGTGGTAAGAAAAACTACGATAAAAGAGAGACATTAAAGCAAAAAGCAATAAAACTTGAATTAAGACAAAAAAATTGATATAATTCACATAGATGGGAGTGTCAGGTTTCGACAGGATAAGAACCATGTTATAAGCAAGTAGTAGTGATACTATAAATCTTTTTTAAAATAATTGGAAACAGTTATAAATTAGCTGCGTAGTAACGCAACCATTTTGCTAGGCTTGCTATAGGCTTAGTATAAATGTTATTTATATAGCTTACTTTATAATTATGGTTATATTTATAAAGGAAATTAATAACCTAGTTTAGAGCCCTTTGGTAATTTAGCATCTCTAAACGAAAAAGTTAAATTGCATAAACTTGTAGAAAGTAGTATGTAGTCTTATTTTGGACACGAGTTCAATTCTCGTCACTTCCACCAAGAATTTAATAATAACTTAGACTAGCTACATTAGTTTGTAGCTTTTTTAAAAATAGGAGGCATTATTATGAGTAGAAATCTTGTTTTAGATTGTGATTCATACAAGGTTACACATCCTAAACAATATCCAGAAGGTATGACATATATGCATAGCTACATTGAAAGTAGAGGTGGCCTTTATGGATATACTAAATTCTTTGGTTTACAATATTATTTGAAGAAGTATCTATCAAAAAAAGTTACTAAAGAAATGGTTGACGAAGCAGAAGAAATATTCAAATTACACGGAGTACCGTTTGATAGAAGCGGTTGGGACTATATTGTAAATGAATTAGATGGACATTTACCTTTAAGAATAAGAGCAGTTCCAGAAGGAGCAATAATTCCTAATCATAATGTATTAGTTACAATAGAATCAACTTGTGAAAAAACACCATGGTTAGTTTCATGGTTAGAACCATTAATTTTAAAAGTATGGTATCCCACAACAGTTGCAACTTATTCATTTAAGACAAAGCAAATAATAAGACATTTTTTAGATATAACATCAGATAATACTGAATCTGAACTACCATTTAAGTTCCATGATTTTGGATATAGAGGTGCTTCTAGTGAAGAAACAGCTGCTATTGGTGGTTTGGCACATTTAACTAATTTTAAGGGAACAGATAATATTAATTCTCTAGAATTAGGAAGAAGATATTATTCATGCCCTATGCCAGGATTTTCAATTCCTGCTGCTGAACATAGTACAGTTACATCATGGGGTAGAGATAAAGAAAAAGATGCAATGAAACATATAATAGAAGCATTCCCAAATAATCCAGTTTCTGTTGTATGTGATTCATACAATTTCTTTAGTGCTGTTGAAAATATTATTTGTAAAGACTTAAAAGATATAATAGAAAAAAGAACATTCCCTGTAATAGTTAGACCAGATAGTGGTGATGCTATTGCTAACGTATTATTTGCATTAGAAAAATTAGACGATGCTTATGGTTCTGTAGTTAATAGTAAAGGATATAAAGTATTGAATCACACAAGAATTATACAAGGTGATAATGTCCATGAAGATACAACATGGGATATACTAAAGAGTGTTTGTGATAGTGGATATGCTATAGATAATATTGCATTAGGTTGTGGTGGTTCACTATTACAAGGAAATGAACACTCAAGCATGAACCGTGATACACACAAGTTCGCTATGAAGTGTAGTTGTGTAAAAGTAAAAGATAAGTATATTGATGTATATAAGAATCCTATAACAGATAGAGGTAAAATAAGCAAGAAAGGTAGACTAGACCTTATAAAAAACAATGATGGTAAATATATTTCTGTAAATATATCAAATTTACCAGAAAATACTTATCATGAATCTAGCTTAATGGAAACTGTATTTGAAAATGGTAAAATATTAAAAGAATACACTCTAGATGAAGTAAGAGAAAATGAAGAAAAATATTATATACCAGAATTAAAAAGAATATTTTAGTTAGGAGCAATAAATGAGAAGTTTATCAGGAATACAACCTAGTGGTATCCTACATATAGGTAACTATTTTGGTGCGTTAAAACAATTTGTAGACTTGCAAGATAAGTATGAAGGTCTATACTTTTTAGCAGACTATCATGCACTTACATCTAATCCAGATCCAGTCAAGTTAAGAGAAAATACAATGAATGTCTTACTTGATTATTTAGCATTGGGACTTGATCCTAAAAAATCAATAGTTTTTTTACAATCTGATGTACCATGCCATACTGAATTGATGTGGATATTAAATAACGTAACACCTGTAGCGTTACTTGAAAGGGGACATGCATATAAAGATAAGATAGCAAAAGGACTAAAACCTAATACTGGTTTATTTACATATCCTGTTTTAATGGCTGCTGATATTTTAATGTATGATACAGACTATGTTCCAGTTGGTAAAGATCAAAAGCAACACGTAGAATTTGCAAGAGATATAGCAATTAAGTTTAATGAACATTATCAAAAAGAAGTATTTAAGTTACCTAATGATTTGATTATGGAAAATGTTGCCGTGGTAACAGGTGTAGATGGTGAAAAAATGAGTAAGTCATATGGAAATATGATTAATATGTTTGTGCCTGAAAAGCAATTAAAAAAGCAAGTAATGTCTATAGTTACAGATAGTAAGACACTAGAAGAATCAAAAGATCCAGATAATAATATTACTAAGATATATAGCCTATTTGCAACAAAAGAAGAGTTAGAAGCAATGAAACAAAAATTCATTAATGGTAACTATGGTTATGGTCATGCTAAAAAAGAATTGTTTGAAAAAATATTAGATTACTTTAGTGAAGCTAGAAAGAAAAGAGAAAAACTAGCTGATAATTTAGACTATATACATGAAATTTTAAATGAGGGTAAGATTAAGGCAAATAAGATAGCCCAAGCAAAAATGGATGTAGTTAGAAAGACTGTAGGATTATATAAATGATTTATTATATTACAGGTATTAATGCAAGATTAATAAAGCTAGATGATTTGAAAAAAGATTTTGATAGTGTAAGAGTGTATGATGCTAATATACAAGATGAATACAATAATTTTCTTGAAGATATATCAAATGTATCAATATTTCCTACAAATGATTTAGTTATACTAAAAAGATGTGAGAAATTAAAGAATATAAAGGATCTTATTGAATATTTGAAATTACATAAGGATGAGAATAAGAGCATAGCTATTGATTACTTTTTTGAATATAAAGGGAAAAATCCATATGTAAAAGAGTTTAAAGCATTAGATGCACAAATATTTAATATAGAGGAAACTAAAGATTTAGTAATAGATTATGTAAAAGAAAATTTAGGCGTATCAAAGGTAGAGGCAAAAAAGATACTTTCATATATAGGAGAAGACTATGTACATGTAAAAAATGAAGTTTTTAAGTATAAGAGTGCTCTTAATGGAAAGTATGATTTTGAAGTTGTAAAAAGCCTTATGCTAGAGAATCAAGAAAAGAAAATAAATGAATATTTGTCTGAAATATATGAGGGTAAATTTAATCTAGATAAAGTTAATAATAAGTATTACATACCACTAATATATGCAATATATAATGATTTTTTGATATTTCATAAGCTAAATATATTAAATTTAAGTAAAAATTATGAGGAATTTAGAAAAACATATGATGAGTTTGAAAAATATTTTAAAGCTAATTATTATGTAATATTTTTGAAAAATAAGGCACTTAAATTTGATAAAAATAAGTGTATGGAAGTCTTAAAAAAGTGTAATGAAATGGAAAATAAGATAAAGCAAGGTCTAATAGATGAAAAATTAGCTTTATGGTTTGTAATTAGTGAGATACAAAAATGAGTGAAGTAGTAAAGACAATATATGATAAGGAAGTAAGAATTGAGAGAATATATTCAAATAATGCTAGCACTGATTGGATGGTACAAGATATTGACGAGTTGGTCTATTTATTGAATGGCTCTGCTATATTAGAATATACAGACAAAGAAATTCCATTAGTTAAGGATAGTTTTGAATATATAAAAAAAGGAGTAAGACATAGAGTTAAATCTACAAGTGAAGACTGTATATGGCTTTGTGTGTTTATAAAATGTTAGATAGACGATTAGAAAAAACAAAATTAAATGCATATATGGTCTATATAAAATATGATGGATCTAATTATGTATGCTTTGATGAATTAAAGGACAAAAAAACTGTAAAAGGATATTTTAAAGACTTATTAAAAAATGAAAATATTGATGTGTACAAGGGAATACAACAAGCAGGTAGAACAGATAAAGGCGTTAGTGCTAATGAAAATATATTGTATTTTATGAGTGAAAAAGAAAATATAGATACATTATTAAAATATGATATGGTAATTAAGATACAAAAGACTATACCATATTTAGAATTTCCAGAATTAATAGCAAAAAGAAAATATATTTTTTCTTATCCCAAAGAATTTATAGTAAATTCAAGAGAAAAGATAGAAAAACTATGTAAAGATCTTAGCGGTAAGAAAGACTACTCAAAATTTACTACAAAAAAAGGTAAGTATTTAAAAAATACAGTAAGAGATATACATATCGAATATATTGATGATAGTTTAATATTTATTGGAGACAGTTTTTTACCTCATCAAGTTAGAATTATGAGTTCATTTATTTTAACAAATACTCTAAAGCCCTTAGATGGTAAATATTTGGTTTTAGATAAAGTATATTTATCAAAAACATTAGAAGACTTAATTTTATATCCTTATAACCTAGATTTAGATACCGTTGTTTACTGCGAAAAATCAGTGAAGTATACAATAATATACACAACAGATTTTTCAAGGATGATAGGTAAAAATGGTAAGAATATTAAAAAATTAAATATGGGTAATAAGGTTATAGTTAGAAGGAAAAAATATGATATATAATTATATTTGGTATTTCTTTATATATTCATTTTTAGGTTGGTGTTTGGAAGTTATATATGCATCATTAGAAAGAGAAGACTTTATAAATAGAGGCTTTCTAAATGGTTCATACTGCCCTATATATGGATTTGGAGCAGTATGTGAGATATTTTTACTAACTAAGTTTGTCAATTATCCCATATGTCTTTATATAATTTCTGTTGTAATAACCACAGTTCTTGAGTTTATAACAGGATACATATTAGAAAAAATATTTAATCTTCAGTGGTGGGATTATACAAATGAGAAATTTAATATTAAAGGCTATATTTGTCTTAAATTTTCACTATTATGGGGTGTAGCTTCCTTAGTATTAATGTATATATTACAGCCAAAAGTAAATATTATTGTTAGTCTTTTAAGACACGTTGATTTTGTTGTCTATTTATTAATATTATTAATGCTATATGATTTTTTAATAAGTATTTTAAAGGTATTAGCACTTAAAAAAGATAGTATGATAATAGAAAAATTAAATGAAGACTTAAAGATATTGTCAAATGAAATGGCAGAAAATATTTCGTATAAGACTAAAAGAATAGAAAAGAAGATTAATAAGAAGTATAGAAGATTATTGAAATCTTATCCTAAATTAAAGAGGATAATAAGTTCTATAAGTAAAAAATGAAGGTCAAAACCTTCATTTTTTCTTATTAACTACACTTACTCCCCATTTAAATGTTTTTTTGTAATATCCTTCTAATTCTGATATTACTACACCTCTTTTTGAAGAAGATGCATGTATAAATTTATTATTACCTATATATATACCAACGTGTGAAATTCTTGCTTTACTAGTAGTTTTAAAGAATAACAAGTCTCCAACTTCTAGGTTAGAAAACTTAGCTGTACCTATTTTTGCTATATCATATGATGATCTAGGTAAGTCTATATTTGCTTTCTTTTTATAAACATAATTCACAAATCCAGAGCAGTCAAATGTACTAGGACCTTTGCTTCCCCATCTATATGGAGTATCAAGATAAGTCATTGCATATTCAGAAATTTGCTTACGTATATCATCAGCAGTCTTGTTATTATTTGCAAATGATATATTAATTGAAAGAATTAATGTTATTATTAATATAAATTTTTTAACCATACTCTACCTCCATCATATACCATAAGTATAACCTATTAGTCTTAGTTTAATCTTTGAATTAATTAAAATTTTTCTTAGTTTTTATATTTGATATTATTTTAAAAACTATGATATAATTAAAATAAAAAAGGACAGGCAGAAAATGAGAGCAGATAATAGAAAGTATAATGAATTGAGACAAATAAAAGTGACACCAAATTATACAATGCATGCTGAAGGTTCAGTTTTAATTGAGTTTGGGAATACAAAAGTAATATGTAATGCAACAGTTGAAGATAAGGTTCCACCATTTTTAAAAGGTAAGAAAATAGGTTGGATAACTGCAGAATATGCAATGTTGCCAAGAGCTACTACTACAAGAAATAAAAGAGAATCACAAACTGGTAAACAAAATGGAAGATCTATAGAAATACAACGTCTAATAGGAAGATCATTAAGATCTGCAATAGACTTAGAAAAACTAGGTGAGAGAACAATTACAATAGATTGTGATGTTATACAAGCTGATGGAGGTACAAGAACAGCTTCAATTACTGGTGGATACTTAGCATTGGAACTTGCAATTACAAAACTATTAAAAGATGGGACATTAACATTTAATCCTATAGTTTCAAAGGTAGCAGCAATTAGTGTAGGTAAAGTTAATGGAGAACTTTTACTAGACCTTGACTATCAAGAAGACTGTAAAGCAGGTGTTGATATGAATATTGTAATGAATAACAAGAATGAGTTTATAGAAATACAAGGAACAGGAGAACATGATACATTCAATTATTCTGAATTATTATCTTTCCTTGATTTAGCTAAACTAGCATTTGATGAGTTATTCTTGCTATAAGGAGAAGTTTTTAATGGAAAAAGTTGATATTTTAAGCTTAGATGTTAAAGATTTACAAGATATACTAAAAGAACACAAAATAAATGGTTTTGTTGCAAGACAAATTTATGATTTTTTACATAATAAGCTAGAATTTAATTTTGATAATTTTAATAATATTAAAAAGGAAACTAGGAGTCTTTTAAAAGATTTATTCTATATCCCAAAGCTAAAAAAAGTAACTTCACTCATCTCAAAAGATAAGCAAAGTGAAAAATACTTATTTTCCTTAAACGATAAACTTTTATTAGAATCTGTACTATTGACCCATGATAATAGAAAGACACTGTGTGTATCATCGCAAATAGGGTGTCCACTAAGATGTGATTTTTGTGCAACAGGTACAATGAAGTTTGAAAAAAATCTAACAGCATCTGAAATTATCATGCAATTTTATCTAATACAAAAAGATTTGAAAAAGAAAAATCAAAAGATAAGTAATATCGTTTATATGGGTATGGGAGAGCCATTTTTAAATTATGATAATGTAATTAAGTCTGTAAATATATTAAATAATCCTAATGGTCAAAATATATCGAAAAGGAATTTTACAATTTCAACTTCAGGTTTAATTAATGAGATAAAAAAATTAGCTGATGATGAAAAACAAGTGCATTTAGCAATATCATTACATTCTGCTATACAAAGTGTGAGAGATAAGCTTATGCCTATAAACAAAAGATATAGCTTGGAAAAACTAGCTGAGTCTTTAAAATATTATCAAGATAAAACAAATAATAGAATAACATTTGAGTATATATTAATAGATGATTTGAATATGGATAAAGATGCGGTTAGTGCGTTAACAAAATTTATCAAACAATTTAATGCTCACGTAAATTTAATACCGTATAATAAGGTTTTTGGTAAACCATATATAACTCCAAGTAAGACAAGACAGCATGCTTTCTATAACGCATTGAAAAATAATAAGATAAATGTTACATTAAGAGATACAAAAGGACAAGATATAGCAGCAGCATGTGGACAATTAAAAATTAAAAAGGAGAAAGAACAAGATGGCAAAAATAATTAAAGTAAGCTTTTTAGCTGTTGTAGCATTTGTTTTTCTTTTTTTAGCATATACAGTATATGAAGTAAAAAAACAATACCCTGTAGAAATGTTAGAAAATTATGAACCCTTAAAACCATCAGTAATTTACGATATTAATGGTAAGCAAATAGATGTACTAGCAATAGAAAATAGAGATCCCATTGCTATTACTGAAGTTCCTAAGGTTGTTCAAAATGCCTTTATAGCTGTTGAAGATAAAAGATTTAGAAAACACCATGGAATAGATTTAATAAGATCTACTAAGGCATTAATCTTAAATGTTACTAAAACTGGACGTCAAGGTGGAAGTACCATAACTCAACAACTAGTAAAAAATGCTTTTTTAACATCTGAGAGAACTTTTAAACGTAAGATAACAGAAGCAATACTTGCAATAGAAATGGAAAGAATTTATACAAAAGATGAAATATTAGAATATTATTTAAATACTATTAACTTTGGACGTGGGGCATATGGTATAAAAAATGGGTCACTAAAATATTTTGGTGTTCTACCTAAGGACTTAACTATTGCACAGGCTGCAATATTAGCAAGTATACCAAAGTCTCCATCTAAGTACTCACAATTAAAAAATGCACTAGATCGTCAAAAGATAGTACTAGAATCAATGTATACAGGTGGCTTTATTACCAAAGATGAATATAATAAGGCATTAAAAGAAAAGATTACTTTCATAACACCTAAAGAAATGGAAAAGAGAAGTGAAACACAAGAAATATCAAATTCTAATGTTTCACCAGAAGTTACAACAGTTGTACTAAATGAAATGAAAAAAATACTTCATATAGATGATGACGATATTAAGTCATTGTTTAATGGATACAAGATATATTCAACAGTTGATATAGATATGCAAAAAGCTGCATATAAAGCCTTTGAAGCAAATGCTAATTTAAAGAAAAGAGCTAATTTACAAGGTGCATTAATATCAATGGATACAACTAATGGTTTTGTTAAAGCAATGGTTGGTGGAAAAAATTATGTTAAAGGTGATTTTAATAGAGCAATATATGCTAAAAGACAACCAGGTTCATCATTTAAACCAGTTGCATATTTAGCAGCACTACAAAAAGGTATACCTATGAACACTGTCTTAGAAGATTCACCAACAATGTTTGGAAAATGGACACCAAAGAATTATGATTTAAAATATAGATCTAATATGACTATGTTAAAGGCACTAGAAGTATCAAATAACGTTGCAGCTGTAAAAGTATTAGATTTAGCAGGTATAGATAATGCTAAAAAAGTTTGGTTAGATTCAGGGGTAACATCTGAACACTTCCCTAATGATTTAACACTAGCATTAGGATCTATAACAACAACACCACTTGATATGTTAAGATTTTACAGTGCATTATCTAATGGTGGGTACAAGGTAGAACCACAGTTCATATACAAGATAGAAAATAGATATGGTGAAGTAATTTATGAAGCTGATACTAAGAAGACTAAAATATATGAACCAGAAGATGTAGCATTAATAACATTTATGTTACAACAAGTAATAGAACATGGAACAGGACAATCAGCTAAATTATACAAGAATGGTAAATTAATACCAGTAGCTGGTAAAACTGGTACAACAAGTGACTATGTATCAGCATGGTTTACAGGATATACACCTACACTTGCAACAGTAGTATATGTAGGAAATGATGATAATAAGACTATGGGTAAAGGAATGTCAGGTTCAGCTGCAGCTATACCTTTATGGAAAAACTATATGCAAGCTGTAATTAATTTACCAAGCTATAACGTAGGTAATTTTGACTATATAATAAATGGAATGTTACAAGGTAAACTTGAGCAATACAATATAGACTTACTAAATGGAATGTTAGATGTGGATGGTGTTAATGTAAGCCCAGCACTATTTAAAGCAGGTAGTGCACCATTAGAGTTTGAAAGTCTAAATAATTTTGAATATTAGGAGATATTAATGAAATCAGGATTTATTTCACTAGTTGGTAGACCTAATGTAGGTAAATCAACTTTAATGAATAAATTAATAAATGAAAAACTATCAATAATTTCTGATAAGTCAGGAACAACAAGAGATAAAATAAGGGGAATTACAAATATAGGGGAGTGTCAATATATTTTTGTTGACACCCCTGGTATACATAAACCTAGACACCTATTAGGTGAGTATATGACAAATACAGCACTTGAATCTTTAGAAGAAGCTGATTTAATACTCTTTATACTAGATGGAACAGAAACCATTAGTACAGGTGATCAATTTGTTAGAGAAAATATTGAAAAAGTAAATACACCTTGTGCTGTGATAATAAATAAGTCTGATAAGATGACTGATCAAGAAATAGAAGAAAAGAAAAAAGAAATAGAGGAAAAACTAGGCAGTGACTTTGTAGATATTATCCCAATAACTGCTGAATATGGTATAGGTATACAAAGAATATTTGATTTATGTAAGAAATATTTATCAAGTAATGTATGGTTTTATCCAGAAGATTACTATACTGATATGCCAGTTAATAAGATAGTAATAGAGGTTATAAGAGAAAAAATACTACAGCTAACACGTGATGAAATACCACATAGTGTAGCAGTAGAGATAATTAATGTTAAAACATTACCTAATATACGCCATTATGATGTCAATATTTATGTAGAAAGAACATCACAAAAGGGAATAATAATAGGTGAAAATGGTAGGTTAATTAAAGAGATAGGAATAAAGTCTAGAAAAGAAATAGAAAACTTAATAGGCATGAAGATTAATCTTAAATTATGGGTTAAGGTTAATAAGAAGTGGAGAAAGAATAAAAAGTTCCTAGAGGAACAAGGATACAAGCTTTAAATAACTGCTTGACAAAAGAAAGAAAATAGTATATCATTAACATAGTATTTGTGAAGAAGAAACATTGATTTCTCACCTTTCCATTTTTTAAATGAGTCTGGTTATTGTTAATTGATATATATTACAAGTAATTTGTAGTATTTTTGATTGTGTGAGAAACAAGGTTTAATATCTTGTTTTTTTTAATTTTAGGAGGTGTTCTGTATTAAAGGAACTAACAAATCTGATGGAATCAGAATTAATGAAGAAATTAGATGTAGAGAAATAAGGGTAATTGGTGAAGATGGTGAATTAATTGGGGTAATGTCACCAAGAGAAGCACTAGAAATTGCAATGGAAAATAATTTAGACTTAGTTGAATTATCTCCAAATGCTGTTCCGCCCGTTTGTAAAATTATGAATTATGGTAAATTCAGATATGAAAAGACAAAAAAGGAAAAAGAAAATAAGAAGAAGCAAAAAAACATCGTTGTTAAAGAGTTGCGTATTAAACCTCATATAGATGAACATGACAAGCAAACTAAGGTTGCACAAATAACAAAATTCTTAGAAAAAGAATATAAGGTTAAAGTTAGTTTAAAATTATCTGGAAGAGAAAGATTACACGTTGATTCATCTATAAAAGTTTTAGACGAATTTGCAGAACAATTTGATGATATAGCAATAGTCGAAAAGAAATATGGTAAAGAACAAATACAAAAATATATAATGTTATCACCTAAAAAATAAGGAGGAAAAAATTATGCCAAAAATGAAAACACATAGAGGTGCAAAAAAAAGAATTAAAATAACAGGAAGCGGAAAATTTGTAATAAGACACTCAGGTAAAAGTCATATTTTAACTAAGAAGACTCATAAGAGAAAGAAAGGTTTAGGACAAGATTACGTAATTTCAGCAGGAGCTGCTAAGAAAGTTTCAAAACTATTAGCAGTAAGCCAAGGAAGATAGGAGGAAGATAAAATATGGCAAGAGTAAGAACAGGAATAGTAAGAAGAAAAAGACATAAGAAAATATTAAAAGAAGCTAAAGGATTTAAAGGAACAAGAAAGACTAATTTCAGAAAAGCTAATGAAGCTGTAAGAAGAGCGATGGCATTCTCTACTGAACATAGAAAATTAAAGAAGAGAACAATGAGAGAACTATGGATAATAAGAATAAATGCTGCATCAAGATTAAATGGAATTTCTTATTCAAAATTCATGAATGGTTTAAAGAAGCTTAACATTTCTCTAGACAGAAAAGTATTAGCTGACTTAGCTGTTAATAATGCAAGTGAATTTGCAAAATTAGTAGAACAAGTAAAAAATATATAGCATATAGATAAGGTTCACATTTTGTGGACCTTTTTTAGTAAAGGAGTTTTATGATAATTGATGGTAAAAAAGTAGCCAATAATCTTTTAATGGCTCTTAAAGAAAAGCATGAGATATTAAAAGCAAAAATTAATAGACCCGCAACATTAACCGTAATACTAGTAGGTGATGATGATGCATCTAAAATATATGTTAGGAATAAGGAAAATGCTTGCAAAAAAGTTGGAATCAAATCTAATACCATAATACTTCCTTCTAATACACAAAAAGAGGAATTAATAGAAGTAATACGAAAGGAAAATAATAACCCAGATGTTGATGCCATACTATTACAACTACCACTTCCTAAGCATTTAGATCAAATTGAAATATCATCATATATAGACTATAGAAAAGATGTTGATGGTTTTACCCCTATAAACCTTGGTAAAATGATGTTAAATAAGAGTGGGATACGTCCATGTACAGCTGTTGGAGTTATTAAATTACTAGAAGAATATGAAGTAAATATAGCTGGTGCAGATGTTGTAATTATCGGACGAAGTAATATAGTTGGTAAGCCTCTTAGTATAATGCTAACGAATTTATCAGCAACAGTTCAAGTTTGTCATTCAAAAACAAAAAATATTGATGAGAAAATTGCTAATGCTGACATATTAATAACAGCAGCAGGTTATCCTAATTTAATAAATAAGCATCATAAATTAAAAAAAGGTGTATGCATAATAGATGTTGGAATAAATAGAGTAAATGGCAAACTTTGTGGTGATGTTAATATTAATGAGATAGATTTAGAATCTGTTTCATATATTACCCCTGTTCCAGGTGGAGTAGGACCAATGACAGTAGCTTGTTTAATGGAAAATGTAATAAATATATTTGAAAGTAGGTTAGATAAATGAGGGTGTATAAGGAACTTGTAAGATATGTATTAGAAAATGGAGTAAGAAAAAAGACAAGAACAGGAGTAGATACATTATCAGTATTTTCATATTCATATAGAGTTAATCTAAATGATGGTTATCCTCTATTAACAACAAAAAAAATGTATTTTAATTCTATGTTACATGAACTTTTTTGGTATTTAAGTGGTGAAGAACATATTAAAGAATTTAGAAAAAAGTCTAAAATATGGGATGCTTGGGCAAATGAAAATGGAGAATTAGAAACAGCTTATGGAAGATTTTGGAGAAGATATCCAGTTCCAGAAGTTAGTTTACCTGGTGAGGTATTTGTAGACGAGACTAATAAGTACACAAAAAGAGAAGAAAATGGTCAATTAGTCTTTGATCAAATTGGGTATATAATAGGGACATTAAAAGAAATGAAAAAAAATCCTGAATTAATGAATGGTAGAAGATTAGTTGTAAGTGCATGGCATCCAGCTAATGCAACCATATCAAAATTACCACCTTGTCACTATACTTTTGCATTTTGTGTATTAGGTAACAAACTTAACTGTCATTTAACACAAAGAAGTGGTGATATTGCACTAGGAATACCTTTTAATTTAGCATGTTATTCACTTTTAACTATGATGATTGCAAAAGAATGTGGATATGAATTAGGTGAATTTTCACATACAATAATTGATGCACATATATATGTAAACCATATTGAAGGGTTAAAGGAACAATTAGAAAGAGAAGAATATCCATTACCTAAAATTGAGATTAATGATAAGCCATTTGACGAATTAACTTTCTCTGATATTAGATTAATAGGGTATAAGTCACATCCAGTAATTAAATTTGATGTTGCAGTATAAGGCACAAAAAAAGAAGATATCATATCTTCTTTTTTAATGCACATATTTCACAATCACTTGTACATTTTTGCCTTCCATGTAGTATAAAGTACTTTGAAAGTAAGCCCCAATATTCTTTTGGAGTAATTTTCATTAAATCTTTTTCTATTATTTCAGGATTCTTACTTTTAGAAAAACCTAATTCATTTGAAAGTCTTTTTACATGAGTATCTACTACAATACCTACTGAAATATCCCATAAATCGTATAAAAGGACATTGGCAGTTTTTCGACCTATACCTGATAGGGATAAAAGATCATCCATATTATGTGGGAGTACACCATTAAATCGTGTAATTAGTTCATGTGCGTTTAGTTTTAAATTTTTTGCTTTGTTGTTGTAGAAACCGCAGGAGAAAATATATTGTTTTAGAGTATTAATATCCATATTTTCCATGTCAAAAGGAGTCTTGATATATTTAAACAATTCTTTTGTAATTATATTCACCCTTTCATCTGTACACTGTGCTGATAGAATTACAGCAACCATTAATTGATACTCAGTAGTATAGTTTAAAAACACCTTTGGGTGACCATATTTTTTCTCCATTAAGGTTAAAATATACTTCATTTTTTCTTTATTATTCATAAATCACCTATAAAAAAACGAGCCTAAGCTCGCTTTATTTTATCTAGTTTCGTATATACTTACTTTCTTTTTACCTTTTCCGTAGTCTTCAAATTTTACATAACCATCTATTAAGGCAAATAAAGTATAGTCTTTACCTAAGCCCATGTTAGTACCTTTGTGGAATTTAGTTCCTCTTTGTCTAACTATGATATTACCAGCTTTTACAAATTCACCATCATATTTTTTAATTCCTAAATATTTAGGATTAGAATCTCTACCATTTCTTGTAGACCCTTGTCCTTTTTTTGAGGCAAATATTTGTAGGTTTAACTTTAATAACATTTTTCATACCTCCATTACTTTAAACTTTATATTTTTAGGATACTCAGTTGCTAGCTCTTCTATAAATACATAATATGACTTTAGAAAATCTTGACATTTATCTACATCAGTATTACTTAAATCACATAGAGTATATCCTTCATCTATTACATATTTAGGGTTTAAATGAAGTATTTCAATAATCCCATTAATAGTCATTAGAGTAGTAGATGAAACAGCAGAACAAACAATATCAGTTCCTAGATTAGATAAGTTAGCATGACCTTTAATTTCAAAAGATAGAATCTTTGAATTAGAAGTCTTAAATAAAACATTTATCATTAGTACTAACCTTGTATTTCTTTTATTTCAATTAAAGTATATTGTTGTCTATGACCTTTTTTTCTGTAGTATGTCTTCTTGTCATATTTAAAGTTGATAACCTTTTTAAGCTTGTCATGAGCTTTAACTGTTGCAATTACTTTAGCACCTTCAACAAATGGAGTTCCTATTTTTCCATCTATCATTAATACTTCATCAAATACAACATCTGAATTAACTTCAGTGGCTAATTTTTCAACTTTTAAAACTGACCCAACTTCAACTTTATATTGTTTTCCACCAGTTTTTATTACTGCAAACATCATGTTCACCTCCGTAATTATTTTCGCTGTCTAGGTATTAGCGACCTATACCATGCGTACAAGATATAATAGCATATCTTATACATACTGTCAATATATAGTTGAATTGAAATAGCATATTATGGTAAAATAATTATAAAGTATAAAGAAAGGGAAAAGTGCTAAAATGTTCAATAAAAAAATATATGCTATGCTTTTTACACTTTGTACATACACTACGTTTTCGTATACTAGTGCATATAGTATAACTGATACAAATTTTGTGTCATATAAATATGATGAGCAGCAACTACGACCTATTGCATCTTTAACTAAGCTTATGAATATTATGGTTACTTTAGATGCCGTAAAAGAAAAAAAGGTTTCATTAGATGATTATGTTAATATATCAAAACCCATGACCTTAATTAAAGAAACAAGCATAAAAATGGATGTAAATGATAAGATAAAACTTGAAGACTTATTAAAAGCAGAAATTGTTCATTCAGCAAATAATGCAGCATATGCAGTTGCAATGTATGTTTCGAATAACAATGTAGATGAGTTCATAAGAAAGATGAATGAAAAAGCAAAACAACTAGGTATGAAAAACACTACCTTTTATACTCCAACAGGTCTTCCAACAAAATATACCCAATTGCCTCTTGATGTATCAACTGCAAAAGATTTAGGTATAATGGGACTTGAAGCTTTAAAGTATAAAGAAATAATAGAATGGGCAAAATTAAAAAAGATAAATATTAATGGATATTTTTACTATAATCGTAATAAATTATTAGGTGAAAATGGTAACTTTGGTCTTAAAACTGGATATCATAAGTTATCTGGTTTTAATATGATAGGTGCATTTAATATCCATGGTGTTAACCTAATAAATGTATCATTAAATGATGATAGTAATAAAGAAAAATTTTCTAGTCAAGAATTTTTAACTAATGAATATTTAAATAAAGTTAAACGTTACTTAGAAAAAGGAAGTACTTATGGTGTAGTAAGAGTTAAATACTCTAAGGAAAAGTATGTAGAAGCTTTAATTGATGAAGACTTCTATTACTACAACACTGACTATGTAATAAAAGAACATATGTACAACTTAAAAGGAAACATAAAGAAAAATCAACGTGTGGGGGAACTTAAAATATATAGTAAGAATAATAAATTAATTACGACGATATATTTAATTTCTAAAACAAGTACAAGAAAACTAAATATATTTGAGAGAATACTAGAATTTTTTAGCTTATTAAAGGGGAAAAAATGAAAACATATGAAGATATACTAGAGTATTATAAAATAAAAAATGAATTAATAGATTATGCTATTTTAAATAGCACAAAAGAAAAGTTTTTAGACCTAACCTTATACACATCTAAAGAAAAATTAGAAGAAGAACTCAGCCTAATGCTAGATATGATAGATTTCTACAAGTACGATGATGGATTTAGCATAGAGGTAATTAAGGATATAGATGCACCATTAAAGTCTCTTGAAATTTTAGGTTCATATCTTGAAACTGTAGATCTTTCTAACATTAGAATGGATATTATTCTTTATCGTAAGTGTAAGAGTCGTGCTAAAAATGTTCGTGATAAGTACAAAAGAATTTATGACTTATTTGTATCTAGTATAGATACAAAAGATTTAGAAACTGTTTTAAATGATATAATAGATGATGATGGAAATATATTAGAAACTGCCTCACCTTTATTAAAAGATGTTAGAAAGCAAAAACATATAATAAACGAAACTATTAAAGATAAACTAGATGGATATATAAATGACCCTAAATTTTCTAATGCAATAGCAGAAAAGTTCATAACAACAAGAAATGATAGATATGTTCTGGCTGTTAAAACAGACTTTAAGGGTTTAATAAAAGGAATAGAACATGATAAATCATCAACAGGAAATACTACTTATCTAGAACCTTTAGGTATAGTATCATTAAATAATAGATTACGTGAGTATGAGGCACGTGAAAGAGAAGAAATAAGAAAAATATTAATTAGAATTACTGAATATATTCGTGGTAAAAAGGAAGAAGTTTTAAGTATAAACGAAACATTAAAAAGATTAGACTTTTTAAATGCTAAAGTTATCTTTTCACATAATCATGACTGCACAGTTCCTAAAATTTTAACTAAGGGTACATTTAAATTAGTAAATGCACGTCATCCCTTTATACCTAAAGATAAGGTAGTTCCTATTAGTTTTAGTATTGATGAAAAAAGTAGTTTAATGTTAATAACAGGACCAAATACTGGTGGTAAGACTGTAACACTAAAAGTTGCAGGTCTACTTTCAATTATGGCATTATCAGGTATACCTATACCTAGTGATGAAAGTTCTCAAATATTAATGTTTGATAGAATATTAGCAGATATAGGGGATGAACAAAGTATAGAGCAAAACTTATCTTCTTTTTCATCACATGTAAGCTCTATAGCTAATATTTTAAAAGACTCTACTAGTAAGTCTTTAATACTTCTAGATGAATTAGGTTCAGGAACAGATCCTATAGAAGGTGCAGCTTTTGCTATGTCTATAATCGACTATTTGAATAATATGGGATGTTATGGAATAATTTCAACACACTATAGTGAAGTTAAGGCTCATGCATACAATAATCAAGGTATAAAGACATCATCAATGGAATTTGATGTTAAAACTTTAGCACCTACATATAGATTAATTGAAGGTATACCAGGTGAAAGTAATGCTTTAATTATTGCTAAAAAGTATGGTATATCTGATGATATTATACAAAATGCTAAAAGCTATATCAGTGAAGATAACAAAAAAGTTGAAAAAATGTTGCAAGCAATAAAGAAGCAAAATGAGGATTTGGAACTTGCAAATGAAAAAGTAAGAGCTTTAACTGAAGAACTTAATGAAAAGAAGGAAGAATATAATAAAAAGATATTTGATTTAGAATATCAAAAAGAAGAAATACTTAATGAAAGTATTAAAAAAGCAGATGAGTATATACGTAATATGCAGGCAAAAGCTAAGGCATTAATTGAAAAAATTAATCAAGAAGATGCAAGTAAACAAAATGTAAAAGATACTCAAAGAAGTATAAATATGCTATATAACTCAATAATTGAAGATAAGAAAAAATCAAGTAAACCAAGTAAGATTAAGATAAAAGATACTGGATTTAGCGTAGGAGAAGAAATTCTAGTTAAGTCTTTAAATAAGACTGCAAAAATAATTAAAATATTAGATACAAAGGCTTCCTTACAAGTTCAAGCGGGTATACTAAAAATGGTCATACCTATAGCTGATGCAATTAAATTAAAACATAAGAATACTAAACCTAAGGGTACAGTAATTTACAAGAGAAGTGATTCAAAGACTGAAATTGATGTACGTGGTATGATAGCATCAGAGGCTATACATGATATAGAAAGTTTTCTAGATAAGGCAGTACTTACTGGATATACACTAGTATATATCGTACATGGTAAAGGAACTATGGTTTTAAGACAAAAAATACGTGAGTATTTAAAAACTTCTCCATATGTAAAAGAATTTAAAGATGCAGAACAAAATGAAGGTGGACATGGTTGTACAGTTGTAACCTTAAAATAGAAAGGAAAATATATGAAAATATACAATACTCTTACAAATTCTATACAAGAATTTATACCATTAAAAGAAAATGAAGTAAAAATGTATGTTTGTGGTCCAACAGTATATAACTATATTCATATAGGTAATACTCGCCCTATAATCGTATTCGATGTATTAGCTAGACTTTTGACATATAAGGGATATAAGGTAACTTATGTACAAAATTTTACAGATATTGATGATAAGATAATTAAAAAAGCTAATGAAGAAAAGAGTTCTTGTCAAGAAATAACAAAAAAATATATAAATGCCTTTATGGAAGATACAAGTAAACTAAATCTTTATCCAGGGATAATAAGACCAACTGTAACAGAAAATTTAGATGAAATTAAAAATTTAATACAAAAGTTAATAGATAAAGGTTATGCATACAAAAAAGATAATGATATTGTATTTTCTATTGATAAATTCAAAGATTATGGTAAATTATCTAAACAAAAACTTGACGAATTAAATCAAGGTGTTAGAATAGAAGTTGATGAAAATAAGAAGAATCCTTTTGACTTTGTTTTATGGAAAGGTAAAAAGGAGAATGAACCATATTTCGAATCAAGCTTTGGAGAAGGTAGACCAGGTTGGCACATTGAATGTAGTGCTTTAATTCATAAATATTTAGGTGATAGAATTGATATACATGCTGGTGGACAAGATTTAATATTCCCTCATCATGAAAATGAAAGAGCACAAAGTATATGTGGTATTACAGGTGGTGCTGAATTTGTTAATTATTGGATGCATAATAGCTATATTACAATAAATTCAGAAAAAATGAGTAAGTCTTTAGGTAATTTCATGCTTTTAAAAGATGTATTAGAAAAATATGAAGGCTATGTAATAAGACACTTCATACTAACTTGTCATTATAGAAAAAATCTAAACTTTTCATATAGTGACCTTGATATATCTAAAAAAACACTAGATAGGCTTACAACTACAATGGAAAAATTTAAATCACATAACAAGGGAGTTAAACCTGAGGTTCTAGATAATTTAATTAAAGAATTTAAATCTAACTTTATTAGCTCATTAGAAGATGATTTAAATACTCCTAAAGCATTATCATACATTTCAATTTTCACAAAGAGTGTAAATAAACTTTTAAATGATGATGTAAATGTCGAAGAAGCATATAATGCACTAGTTGAAATGTTGGATATCTTAGGTATTAACTTACCAATAAAGAAAAAAGACGATAATGATATAGTTGATAATTTAATAACTCTATTAAAAGATGTTCGTAATGAGTTAAGAAATCAAAAAATATATAATCTATCTGATAAAATAAGAGAGGAGTTAGCTAAGCTTGGAATAAATATTAGCGACAAATAATGAGTATAAGAAAATTTTTTAGAATGCTAAGAATTAAAAAAAGTATATCAATAGATCTTGGAACTGCTAATGTATTAATCTATGATAGACAAAGAGAGAAAATAGTTTTAAATGAACCATCAGTAGTTGCACTAGATAAAAAAACTCGTAAAGTTATAGCTGTTGGTCATGATGCAAGAGAAATGTTGGGAAAAACTCCAGACAGTATACTTGCAATTAAACCATTAAAAGATGGTGTAATAGCAGATCTTGATGTTACAAAAGAAATGTTAAACTATTTCATAACTAAAATATATGGACATGCCATATTTAAACCAGAAGTAATGATATGTGTACCATTAGAAGTTACATCAGTTGAAAGAAAAGCACTATTTGATTCTGTAATAGGAGCTAAGAAGATATATATTATAGAAGAAGGTAGAGCAGCTATTATAGGTTCTGGAATAGATATATCTAGACCTTCTGGTCACATGGTTGTCGACATAGGTGGTGGATCAACTGATATTGCTATTTTATCATTAAATGAAGTAATAGCATCAAGATCAATTAGGATTGCTGGTAATACTTTTGATAATGACATAGTTAGATATATAAAGAATAAGTATAGCTTACAAATTGGAGAAAGAGCAGCTGAAAATATTAAAAAGAATTTAGCAACAGCACTACCTAAAGAAAACCCTAAGAAGATGCCTGTTAAAGGTTTAAATATTGACTTAGGTACTCCTGAAAGTCTAGAAATTAGTGAAAATGAAATCTATGAAGCTATGAAAAATTCACTTTATGCAATAGTTAATACAGCAAAAGAAGTTCTTGAAAAATGCCCACCAGAATTAGCAGCCGATTTATTAGAAAATGGTATAGTAATGACAGGTGGAGGAGCATTAATAAAGGGATTTGCTGATTTAATTGCAAGTGAGGTTAGAGTTAAAGTATTTGTTTCAAAATCACCACTTGATGCTGTAGTATTAGGTGGAGGTTATGCGTTTGATAATCAAAAACTAATCAAAACATTGCAAGTAAAGGAAAATTAATATATGATTTCTAGCACATATTTATTACACTCTGATGAAAGAATTAATTTAAAAGATTATGCCCTTGATTTTTCAAAGAAAATTTTCAAAGACCTAAATTTAAATATATTTAGTGAAGATATAGTGTACTATGAAAATATTAAAATTGATAATGTAAGGGATATAATTTCAAATGCAAGTAAGAGTTCTTATTCTGGTATCAAGGTCTTTATACTTAATTTAGAAAATATTAGAAATGAAGCTATAAATGCCTTATTAAAAATAATAGAAGAACCACCTAAGGATACATATTTCTTGCTTTTAATAAAGAAAGTAGAATACTTACCTAAAACTATTGTTTCTCGTTCTATTAATATGTATATAAGACCAAAAAGGTTTGAATGTAGCGAGGATATATATCAATTGTTTGATGGAAATGAAGGATATATAAAAGAGTTTTTATCATCTGATATAAAGGATATATCTATATACAACATAAGTGATAATAATGAGGTAAATTTAAATATTAAAGAATATTTTGATGACAAGACTAATCTTGTTAGTAAAATAAAGTATGAATTAGCAATTAGATATATTGTTTTTAATTTGAAATTTGAAAATGCTATTAATAAACTAGATGTAATACAAGATATTTGTGATATTACACTAGATAGGGCTTATGCAAAAGAATTTTTAAATCGTATACTAATAGTTGCTAGTCAAAATATACAAATAAATAAGTTAATATATCTTACAAATTTAAAAAATAGTTTGAAAAATAATGTGTCAATTAAGCATTGTATATATATTTTTTTGAATGAATTAATAGGAGGTTAAATGTACAAAACAATAATTACAGATTTAGATGGAACACTTTTAAACACTAATCATAAAGTAGATGATTTCACAAAAGAAACATTGGTACAACTATACAATAGAGGTGTTAATATAATATTAGCAACTGGTAGATCGTATTATGATGCGTATCGTGTTAAATTGGATTTGGGACTTGATCTTCCTATGATAACATCAAATGGTGCAACACTATTTGATAGCGATAATAAAGAACTATTTAGATATAATCTTGATAGCAATGTGTGTGAGTATATATTAAATTTAGACTATAAGCAATTTGGAAAAGATATAATATTAAATACAATATGTGAAGAAAAATGGCTTTTACATGATAAAATTGATAAGGGTCATAGATTAAATGAATGGGTTGAAGAAAGTTGGAAGTACATATATTCTGGTAAAAATGATATAAATACAGAAGGTGTATCAAAATTTTTCTTCTTCGGTAATCATGATGAATTAGTTAATCTACAAAAACATTTACAAGAAAAATTTGGAGATAGATTTAATTCAGCATTTACATTACCATTTTGTTATGAAGTTTTTAGCAAAAATGCAAATAAAGGTATCGCTTTAAAGAAAATAGCAGAACTTAAAGGATTTAACTTAGATGAAGCAGTTGCATTTGGTGACGGTTTTAATGATGTTGAAATGTTAAGAGAAGTAAAAAAAGGCTATGTTATGTCTAATGCTAGTGAAGAATTAAAAAAATTCCTAACAGATATAGAAGAAGCTGGATACAATAAAGACAGTGCAGTTGCTAAGAAAATAAAGGAGTTGTTTAAGATATAATGGCAATAGGAATATTTGATTCAGGTCTTGGTGGCTTGAGTGTATTAAAATATGTACTAGAAAAGTATAATGATGAAAGAATAGTATATTTTGCAGATACACTAAACTTTCCATATGGTACAAAGTCTACAGAAGAACTTATAGGCTATGGTAGACAAATATTTGATTTCTTTTTGGAAAATAATGTTACAGAAGTAATAATAGCATGTAATACAGCTAGTGCAACAATGTTACCTACACTAGAAAAAGAATATAGCATCCCTATAATAGGTGTAATTAAACCTATATCTGAGTATATAATTCAAAATAATATAAAGGATATAACACTCATTGCAACACAAGCTACTATAAACTCAAATGCCTATGACGCACTTTTAAAAGATAGAATAAAAAATAAGGTTGCACTACCAGAACTTGTAAAATGTGCTGAAAATATGGACAAAATTGGTGCGAAAAAAGTTTTAGAAGAAAATTTAAAAGGTATTAATATTAACTATATGATATTAGGTTGTACACATTTTCCACTTTTAAAGGATGTAATATTAGAAGTATTCCCTAATGCTAAACTAATTGATCCAGCAAAAAAAGCTGTTGAAAAATTACAAGTAAAAGAAGATAAAGGTGGACTTGTATTGTACACATCATCAGATGCAGATAGTTTCTATAACAAAGCAAAAATAATATTAAAAAGGACTGATTTAGATGTACGATTACATAAGTGGTAATTTAGTAACAAAGGCACTTGACTATGCTTGCATCGATGTTAATGGAGTAGGATATATATTATACATACCTTTTAAGACATATGAAAATTTAAATGAAATTAACTCATTTGAAAAATTATACACATATCTACATGTAAAAGAAGATGACATGAGATTATATGGTTTTAAGACTATAACAGAACGTAGTATATTTAAAAAAGTAATATCTGTTAGTGGTATAGGACCTAAGATTGCACTTGCAATTTTATCTGTATATACTCCAGGTGAAATTTCGAGTATGGTTCTTAGTGATGACTATAAGATGCTGTCAAAAGTTAATGGATTAGGAGTTAAAAAGGCTCAAAAATTAATAATAGAACTAAAAGATAAGCTAGATGATATTGAGGCTAGTGAAACTAATACATTTAAACTTCATATTGTTAAAAATGAAATTAAGCTAGCACTTGAAGCACTAGGCTATGTAAAGTTAAAAATTGAAGACTACATTACAGATGAAGAAATTAATGAAGTTAGAGATAGTGGTAAATTAATGAAAGAGATACTAAAAAAATTATCTAAGAAAAAATAGGGGGCGACCCCTATTTTAATATATAGCTTCATCAAATAGTAGTAAAGGCTTATTTAAATACTCATCATATTTTAAAAGTGGAATACTAGATTTGATATATGTTTTAACATTAAATTTCTTATTAATTTTAACTAGTCTATAATCAGGAAGATTTAAGTATTTTTTCATTTCTTCTATAACTTCACCTATATTTTTTATACCATCAACAAGTCCGTTGTATCTTGCATCTTTTGCAATAAATACACGTCCTCCAGAAATATTTTCTAATCTTCTATCAGACATATGTCTTGCCTTAATTACAACATTTTTAAATTCTCTATATACACCATTCATATGATCATATATTCTATCTATAGTATCAAATGATAAATGTTCATAAAGATTACCATATTCTAGTGTCTTACCTTTTTCTAAACCTGAATAATTAATATCTAATTTTTTAGCTAATTTTGAATATGTTGGATATATACTAACAACACCTATAGATCCTGTTATTGTACTACTATTTGCAAACATTTTTTTAGCAGTTGATGCAATAAAGTATCCACCAGATGCACATACATCTTTCATTGAAACAAATATAGGTACTTGTACATTTTCTTTTATATAGCTATATATCAAACTTGATTCATAAGCAGAACCACCTGGAGAATCAATTTCTATTACTAAGCCTTTTAAATTATCTATTTCATTTATCTTATCAATCTTGTATTCTACTTCTTCTAAAGATAAACCTTTTTTAGAAATTTGACCTTCAAGACTAATTAGTCCTATTACATTTTTTGATTTATTTTTCTTTTCTTTAAAATTGTAATTTGTAATATCTATTAGATAGTCATCATTTAGAAGCTTATTTTTATTCATTCTACCATCTATTAATTTTTCAGAGTAATTAAAGAAATATTCACCTTCTAATAGTTCATTTGATATATCTATACCTCTTCTTTCTTTTACAAAAGATATGAAGTTATTTAATCTCTCATCAAAAATTTTTGTTAAATTTTCTTTTAAATTAGGACTCATAGATTTTCTTGTATAATTTTCACCCATAGCCTTGTAATCACCTATATGTATAGCTTTTACATCTATTCCTACTTTATCTAATAGTCCTTTTAAGTAACTTATCTTTCTATAATATCCTTGTAATAATAGGGTAGAATTAATTGTGTTTTCTAGATATATCTTATTTGCTAATAGAGCTGTATAATAGCTATTATTTGTATACATTGTTGATATAGCAATTACTTCTTTTTCCTTATTTAATTTTTTAAATAGGGGGTAAAGTTCTTCAACTTGAACCATAGAAAGTTTCATTTTATCAATATCAAGAATTATTTTCTCTATTTTCTTATTATCCAATATATCATTTAATTTTGCATAAAGTACATCAAAACTAGAACTTTGTTTTAATGGATTTTTTTCTGTATCATATTTAAAATCTTCTAAAGTAATTAATATGGTTTTTGCCTTTTTAGGTTTACACTTATCTTCTTTTTTGTCATTATGTGACATTTTAAATATTAATATACTAAGTATAATTAAAAGAATAATGACAAAAATGGCTGTAATAAGGCTAGATATTAATGTTAATAAAAATAATTTCATTTTTCCTCCTTGTTTTTTAATATGGTTTATTATATCATAAAAATATATTTTAATGAAAGAGGTGGTAATGTGAACTACGGTTGGCTTTTAATTACAATAGGAGCTACTATGTGGGGGATAGATGGTGTACTTTTAACACCTAGATACTTTATGTATGGTTTTTTTGATGTTAGATTTATTGTATTTATGTCACATTTTGTACCGACTATAATTCTATCAATTCTATTTTGGAGACAATACAAATATTTAAAAACTTTTAAAAA
Source organism: Sneathia sp. DSM 16631 (assembly GCF_014892235.1). Lineage (NCBI taxonomy): Bacteria > Fusobacteriati > Fusobacteriota > Fusobacteriia > Fusobacteriales > Leptotrichiaceae > Sneathia > Sneathia sp. DSM 16631. Next base: position 132,715 of record NZ_JADBHL010000001.1, read on the forward strand.
GAATGACTTCATATATTATGGACTAATTTCCTTATTTGGAGGATGTATAGGGACTTTAGCTATAGTTAAAGCATTACAATTAAGTAATTTTAGTTTAAGTATGGTAACACTAATACAAAAATCACAACCAATATTTGCAATTATACTTGCATATATTCTGCTTAAGGAAAGACCTAAGAAAAAGTTCTATATTATACTAGTAATTACTTTAGTTGCTTTATACTTATTGATATTTGGACTTAAAAATCCTTTATCTTTACCTAAACAAAATTTACAAGCAGCTATTTATTCATTCATAGCAGCAGTATCGTTTGGTAGTTCAACAGTTTTTGGTAAAAAAATAGTATCTAAACATTCTTTTTTGACCACAACATTTTATAGATTCCTATTTACAAGTATTATAACATTTTTCATCCTTCTATTATTCCCACTAAATACTATTGCTTCATGCAAGCAGTACTTTAGTAATTCAAACATCTATATATTAACAGTAATAATTGCAGTGTATAGTTTGATTGGGTTAATAATATACTATAAAGGAATGATAACAACAAAGGCTACATATGCTACTATTTGCGAATTAGCATATCCACTAACATCAGTTGTAGTAGAAGCATTAGTATTTAAACACTACTTGAGTGTAATACAATTGATATCTGCGACTGTATTAGTTTTAGCTATTGTATATTTAAATTTAGATAAAGAATAAAGTTAGCAAAAATACTTGCACACGTTAGTGTTTTGTGCTAATATACCATTAAAGAGAGTACTTCCTTAGTGCATAAGCATGATGAGTAAAGGCTCTTTTTTTGGAATATATTCAAATGACAAAAATGTATAATTGTGATATAATTAAAAAAATAAATTGGAATTGAGGAGAAAGATGGCTAAGAATTGGGAAGAACACATTGTTAAAACACTAATTTCTAGGGAACAAATAGCGACTAGAGTAAGAGAATTAGGTGAACAAATTACTAATGACTATAAGGATGATGACGCTCCTTTTGTAGTGGTTGGAATTTTAAAAGGTTCTGTTGTATTTATGTCAGACTTAGTAAGAGAAATTAAATTACCATTAACTATGGACTTTATGGAAATTTCAAGTTATGGAGATAATTTTACTACATCTAGAGAGATAAAGATAATAAAGGACCTTGAACACAGTGTAAGAGGTAAGAATGTACTTGTAGTTGAAGATATAATAGACTCTGGATTAACTTTAAAGAAAATATTAAAAATGATAGGTAAACGTGAACCCAAGAAGGTTATACTTTGTACCTTATTAAATAAAGAAGAAAGAAGACAAGCAGATGTTGATGTTCAATATATAGGCTTTGATATACCTGATGAATTTGTATCTGGTTATGGATTAGACTATAAGCAAGAATATAGAAACATACCATATGTTTGTGTTTTAGATATACATGAAAACAAAGAATAATCATAAATTTAAGAAAAAGTATGGTCAAAATTTTTTAGATGATAAAGAGCTTTTAGAAAAAATTGAATCTGTAATTTCATTAGATAAAGATACAAGTTCAGTATTGGAAATAGGTCCAGGTAGAGGATTTCTAACTGGAATGTTGATTGATAATTCAAAAAGTGTAACGTCATATGAAATTGATGATGATTTGATACCATATTTAACAAATAAGTTCTCAAGCTACACTAATTTTAACTTGTGTCATGAGGACTTTATGAAAGCTAAAATAAGTGGTGATCATTTAAAGGTTATTGCTAATATTCCGTACTATATTACTTCACCTATCTTGCAAAAATTAATTGAAAATAGAGATAAAATAGATGAAATATACTTAATGGTACAAAAAGAAGTCGCTCAAAGAATATGCAGTAATGATGATGTTAGTATATTAACACATTCTGTAAACTTTTTTTGTGAGTCAGAATACCTGTTTACGGTTAATAAAGAATATTTTACTCCAAAACCTAAGGTAGATTCTGCATTTATTAAGCTTTCTGTTAGAAAAAGTGATAAGTATGAAGATAAAATTGATAGTAAAAGATATTTCAATTTCTTGAAATTAGCTTTTTCTAATAAGAGAAAGACCTTAGTAAATAATTTAAAAGGATATTTTGATAAAGATTTACTTGAAACAAAAATAAATAAAAATATACGAGCAGAACAGCTTAGTATAGATGACTTTATTTCTTTAATTAAGGAGCTACATTATGACTGAATATGAATACATTTTAAGAGTAGGTAGAGAAAATATTGATATAGTTAACAAGATAACAGAAGCATATGAGGGCATAGGAAATGTTAGAACTATGGATAATGTTGATGGAATAGTAAAAATACTGACAAATTCACATTTTTTAAATGATATTGATGAAATGTTAGAAAAAATATATAGAGTCTATGGTATAAAGATTGATATAATAGATAAAAGAGAATGGCAAGGTGTAATATAATGAGTAAATATCTAAAAACTGTTTCATTTTGGATAGATGAACTAATACAAGATAAAGACAAATATGAAATTAAAGAAGAAACACAAGGTAAAAACCTTAATATATATGTAGATGTTCAAAAATCATGTATGGGTAAAATTATTGGTAGAAATGGTAATATAATTACAGCAATAAGAAATCAAATTAATACTATTTCTAAAAAAGATAAGATGAATGTTAAAATTATAGTTAAGGACATTTAATATGGAAGAAAAATTTAATACCTATGTAGTAATGGGACTACAATGGGGTGATGAAGGTAAAGGTAAAATAATCAGTGAAATAGCAAAAGACTCTGATTATGTTGTACGTTATCAAGGTGGTAATAATGCAGGACACACTGCATATTTAGATAATAAAAAATATAGACTAGATATGTTACCTTTAGGAATATTAAATACTAAAGGGAAATGCATATTAGCACCAGGTATGTTCATAGATATAGAAAGTTTGTTTGATGAGATAGCTTTTCTTGAAAAAGAAGGTAAAACAATACATAACCTATATATCGATGGTAGAGCACAACTAATAATGCCTTATCACAACTTATTAGCTAGTTTGAGTAATAAAAAGACTAATGTTGCCTTATGCAATGAAGATAAATTCATGAAAGTTGGCATAAGAATGGCTGATCTTTTATCACTTGAAACTTTTTCTAATAAGTTACTGCATAATATTAAAGAAAAGAATGAAATTCTAAAAAGCTATAACGAAGATGTTTTAGATTTTTCATATATAAATTCAAAATATGAAGATTATGCAATGAATTTAAAAAATATAATAATTGATTCTACAAGTGAAATAAATAAAGCTATCAATGAAGGTAAAAAAGTACTTTTTGAAGCATCAGAATCTATGATGTTAGATGTAAATTTTGGAACTTATCCTGATATTTCATCAAATATTACAACTGTAGCAGATGTTATGGTTGGAGTAGGGGTTGCACCTAATAAGATAAAAAATATTATAGGTGTTTTCAAACCATATAGTACAAGAGTAAATAAGGGAATTTTACCAACAGAAATTGTTGGACAAGTTTCTAATTTTTTACGTGATAGAGGTAATGAATATGTTTCTGCAACTGGTGCTGCAAGACGTTGTGGTTGGCTTGATTTAGTAATATTAAAATACGGTTGCATGATAAACGGTATAACTAGCCTTTATATGACAAAATTAGATGTACTAACAGGATTAAAAAAGATAAAAATAGCTATAGGTTATGAAATAGATGAAAGAATTTACCAAGTATACCCAATAAATTATGATGAAGCAAAGGAAATTAATATACTATATAAAGAATTTGATGGTTGGGATGAAGATATTAGTAATATCACTGATTATGATGATTTGCCATATAATTGTAGAAGATTTATAGAATATATAGAAGGGTATTTAGAAACAAAAATAGAACTAATATCTGTTGGTGCTAAAACAAATCAAAGTATAAAGAGATAATAATAGCCCATATTGGGCTTTTTTTTTAGGAGAAAATATGAGTTATTACAAAGATTTTTTTGAAAGTATTAAAATTAAGGAGGAAACAATGAAGGGTACTATATGTATAGAAGGTGTTGTAGGTGTTGGAAAGACTACATTAGGTAGATTAATTGCAGAACGTTATGGAGTAAATCTTTATGAAGAACCTGTAGTCAATAACCCTATACTAGATAAATTTTATCATGACAAGAATAGATGGAGTTTCACATCGCAAATTTTCTTTTTAAATAAAAGATTTAAGATGATAAAGGATGCAAGTAAAAAGAATGCTTGTGTTTTAGATAGATCAATTTATGGTGATGTAATATTTAGTAAAATGCTTGTTCATGATGGATTTATGACTCAGGAAGAATTTGATATATATGAAGAACTTTTATACAATATGCTAGAACACGTAGAAAAACCAAGACTTATGATATATCTTGAAACTTCAGTTGACTGTGCTGTTGCTAAAATTAAAAAAAGAGGAAGAGACTATGAACAAATAGTTCCAAGACAATATTGGGAAAATCTTGATAAGAATTATAGGGAATACTTTAAACACTATAATCTATCTGATTTAATTGTAATTAATGTAGATAATAGAGATTTTTTAAATAATCCTGAAGATAGAGAATATATATTCGAATTATTAGATAAGAAGTTGAAATAATGTTAAGAACAAAGATAATAAGACCATATAAGGGAATAGAAAAGGCTTTTGGACTAGACAGTCTAGAAATTGTAGCCGTTAAGGTTATACCCTCACATATTAATGAACTATTAGTTAAAATTAAAGTAATAAATGCTAGTAAGATAGATGACTTTTTCAGATTAAATAGACTTATCACTAACTATTTATCAGAATATGAAAATAGTTATAAAACAGTATATTACATAGAGTTTGATAAAACTGCTAGCTATTTTGACGTAATTAAATATACTATAGCACAAATGACACTAGAAAAACCTGGTATAGTGCCTCTTCTATTAAACTATGAACTAATTACTGACATTAGTGGTATCATAGTTAAATTACCTTCTAAACTACAAGTCAAAGAATGTTTAGATAATACGATAGACATTGAATTGAGAAAAAAAATTGAAAAGATTTATCCCGATAGAAAAGTATCTATTACTTTTAAAGAACAAGGGGAAAAAGAAAAAGAAGTAGTTGAAAAAAAGAAAGTTGAACCTGAAAAAGTTTTAATAGTAGACTTATCTGTTGGTAAATTTATTGAATCTAGTGGTGAAGTATTTGATATTGTCGAAAAAGAAATTAAAACTAGAACTGGTCTTTTTAAGAAGATTCTAACTTTCTATATCACTGACTACAACACCTCATTATCTTGCCGTAAATTCTATAATATAGACGACAATATTGGAATTTCAATAGGAGATATTGTTACTGTAAAAGGGACTTACAAAAAAGATGACGCCTATACAAGAGAATATTATGTAGATACAAAAAGTATAGTTAAAACAGGTGTTGCAAACCACGAAATTGTTGATACTGCACCTAAAAAAAGAGTAGAACTTAATATTAAGACTAATATGAGTGAAATGTATGCGAATATAAATCCAAAAAAATTATCTAGTATGCTAGAACATATCGGATACACCTCATATGCAGTAGCAGATATTGGTGTTGTACACGCTTTCCCCTTCCTATACAATAATAGTAGTGAGAATATGAAGGTCATATTTGGAGTAGACGCATTTATGGTTGATGATGCTGAACAATTAGTTGTAAATCCAAGTGATAATAGTATAAAAGATGAAACTTATGTAGTATTTGACATTGAAACTACTGGTTTGTCACCATATAATGATAAGATAATAGAAATAGGGGCTGTTAAGGTTAAAAATTTTGATGTAATAGATACATATTCAGTATTTATTAACCCTGAAATACCCTTATCAGAATTTACAACACAACTTACAAGTATAACAAATGAAGATGTTAAGAATGCTAAAACTATAGATCAGATACTACCTGAATTTCTTGAGTTCATAGGTCAAGCTACACTAGTTGCACAAAATGCAAAATTTGACGTTGGATTTATGTATGAAAAGAGTAGACAATTAGGTATTGATGTTAAATTTAAATATATTGATACTATACAGTGGGCAAGATTGACTATACCAGATCAAAAGAAATTTAATCTTGATGCATTATGTAAAAGATTTGGCGTAGTAAATGAACATCACCATAGAGCGATAAATGACGCTGAGGTTACAGCTAAAATTTTTAAGTGCTTAATGGAACTTGTAATAAAAATGGGGGCTAATACTCTAAAAGAGGTTAATAATCTACATATAGATGATAAGATAGCACCCGTAAAAAAGACTACAATATTAGTTAAGAATAAAAGAGGATTAAAAACACTATACAAGCTAATTAGTGAATCATTCCTAGACTATTTTGGTAATTCTAAACCAAGAATACCTAAGAGTGTTCTAACGGAAAATAAAGAAGACTTTTTAATTTCACCATCACCATCATATGGTTTTAATGAATCTGGTGAATTAGTTGAACTATACTTTAGAGGTCTTCCTAAGGAATATATAGAACAAAAAGCAAAATACTATGACTATATCCAACTATTACCTGTTAGTTGCTATGAAAAAGAAATAAAAGAAGGGGAAGTTAGTAGCGAAGAACAAATACAAGAAATGAATCGTTACTTCTATACACTTGGTAAAAAACTAGGTAAAAAAGTTGTTGCTGTTGGAAATACCATGTATATGCATAAGTATGAGTATAAGTCAAAATCAGTATTACAAATTGCAAATGCAGATTTTAAAGCAGCTAAGTATAACGCTAATGCACATTTTAGAACTACGACTGATATGTTAGAAGAGTTTAAATATATGGGTGAAGATGTTGCTTATGAAATAGTTGTAGAAAACACAAATGATATATCTGATAGTATTGATAGAATACAACCTATACCTAGTGGATTTTATCCACCTAAAATTGATGGTGACAGGGAAATGGTTAAAAAATTAACCTATGATAAAGCATATGAACTATATGGTGAAAATATACCTGAGTTAATTAAAAAAAGAATAGAAAAAGAATTAAATGCAATAATAAATAACGGTTTTGCCGTTCTATACTTAATAGCTCAAAAATTAGTTAAAAAATCAGTAGATAATGGATACCTTGTTGGTTCAAGAGGATCTGTTGGTTCATCTATAGTTGCATATTTGATGGGAATAACTGAGGTTAATGGTTTGTCACCACATTATAGATGTCCTAATAAGGAATGTAAAAATATTGAAATATATGATCTTGAAACATCAGGTGTAGACTTACAAGAAAAGAATTGTCCTAAATGTGGTACAAAATATATACGTGATGGACACGCTATACCTTTTGAAGTATTTATGGGATTTAATGGTGAAAAAGTACCAGATATAGACCTTAATTTTTCTAGTGAATATCAAAGTGAAATTCATAAATACACTGAAGAAATTTTTGGTAAAAAATTTGTATTTAGAGCTGGTACAATTTCAACAACAGCAAAGAATAATGCAATAGGTTACGCTAAAAAATATTATGAAGAAACTTTAAAAGACTTTTTAAAGAAAGAATCTATAAAAAAATTTGGTACTTTTGAAAATACACCAATACAAGATAACTTTAGAGATACCTTACTAAAAAATGAATTAAGTAAAAATATGGCTGAAATAGTTAGACTAGCTAAATTAATAGAAGGTACTAGAAAAACAACAGGACAACACCCTGGTGGTATGGTTGTAATTCCTAATGATATGTCTGTATTTGACTTTACACCAATACAAAAACCCGCAAATGATTTAACATCAGATTCTACAACTACGCATTTTGATTATCACGTTATGGATGCACAACTTGTTAAATTAGATATATTAGGACATGATGATCCAACTACCTTAAAAATATTAGAAGATTTAACTGGTATAAGTCCATATACATTACCACTAACAGATCCCAAAGTATTAAGCCTATTTACCTCAACAAATGCACTAGGTGTAACACCTGAACAGATTGGTACTGAATTAGGGACAAATGGAATACCTGAATTTGGAACTAACTTTGTTAAGGAAATGCTAAAAGATACAAAACCTACAACATTTACTGAATTAGTACGTATATCAGGATTATCACATGGTACAGATGTTTGGTTAAATAACGCAAAAGACTATATTAATGCAAATGTTGCAAGTCTTAGTGAAGTTATTACCGTAAGAGATGACATTATGAACTATTTAATCTTACAAGGTATGGATAAGAGTTTAGCATTTAAGATTATGGAATTTGTAAGACGTGGTAAACCATCAAAATTAAAAGAACAATGGGAAGAATACAAAAAAGAAATGCGTAAATCTGGTGCAAAAGAGTGGTATATTGAATCATGCGAAAAAATTAAGTATATGTTCCCTAAAGGACATGCTGTTGCCTATGTTATGATGGCAATAAGAATTGCATACTTTAAAGTATACTATCCACTTGAATTTTATACTGCTTACTTAAATAGAAAAATTTCATCATTTACCATGAGTAAAATGTTTAAACCCGTTGAAAAATTAAAAGAACGTTTAAAAGAACTAGATATGATAGCGAATAAGAATGCAAATGATAAAGCAGAATTTGCCTTACTTGAAATTTTAATAGAAATGCATTACAGGGGTATAGAGTTATTGCCAGTAGATTTAGAAAAATCTGCTGCAAGGTCATTTATAATAAATGATGGGAAAATTAGAATCCCCTTTATAGGCATAGACCAATTAGGAGAAATAGCTGCTACTAATATAGTAAAGGCTAGACAAGTAAAGGCATTTACATCTCAAGAAGATTTAATGAAAAGAGCTGGAATCAATAATTCTGTAATGGAAACATTGAGAAAGTATAATATAATAACAAACTTATCACTTACAGAACAACAAACTTTATTCTAGGAGGAATAATGATAAAATATATTTACCACGATATTACAGAAAAAATTAATATACAGGGTAATGATAATACTGAGCTTGTTTTAAATAACAAGCTCGAATTATATAATTTCTTTGATAGAATACATATAACTAAAAAGATAGACTTAAAAGAAGAAAAAGAAGTTATCTTCTTCTATAATTCCCTTGATGATCAAGATAAAAAGCTTTTTAATATAAAGGAATATTTTGACTGTATAGATATTGCATACAATTTCTATAATTTAATGCAAGATATACACAATAATATGATAGAAAAAGAAGATATAGTTAATATATTGGATAGTTGGCAAGAAAAATATATAGATACAATATATAAAATAGATGCGAAGATGAAGTCTAATAAAAAATATTGTCCTAAATATTTAAAATATTTTGATTGTCGTATTGTAAATAACTATACAAAACTTTATTTAATTAATATCTTTAATATATCGAAAAGAGAAAAAGAAATTTTAAATAATCTTGGTATACCTGTAGAGTTTCACCTATATGTCAGTAAAGAAGATTATGATGAAACAAATAATATTTTAAAAAATATTACATATAAAAAAATAGATAATGTTAAAGCATATTCATTTAATAATACCGACACATTTTTAATATATTTAACTCAATACCTACAAGATAATATTCAAAGAAAAGAAAAAATAAGTCTTGTAGATTTTTCTGATAATAAGAAAATATATAAGCAGGTTTCGCAAAATTTACTAGACTACAAAATTGATAGAAAGTTTAATGTTTCAAAGACTGTTACCTTATTAAACCATATATATAGTATACTGGAAAATAATAATTTAATATATCCCATATTTTATGCAATTCTTGATAAAGACTTTGTTAATTTTTTTGAAATTAAAAAAGATGAGATAGAAAAGATTAATTCATATATGGAAAATTCTAAAAAGTATATAAATACAGATTTAATAGATAAAATTCATAGTACTAGTCTTGATGAAATATATGATAAGATAATAGATACGTATACAGATGAAGCAAGCACATTTGTTGAAGCTCTTACAGAAATAAATAGCATAAAAGATTTTGAAGGATTTAATATCTCAGATGATGAACTATTTAATTTAAAGTTATTAATCAAGTATCTAAATGATAAACCGTTCAAAAAAGAACTAGCTAGTACTAATTTTTCTTTCTCAACTATTAATAATATAGAAGAAAGTGATGAATTAATTTTACTTAATTTACAAGACGATTTATTAAAAAAAGAGAATAATTTTATACTTTCTAATCTGCAACGTTCTAAATTAAAATTAAGTAATAATCTAGATATGAAATATGAGAAGTACTATCCATATATTCGAAAGATGTATAATAAAAAAAGTGTCTTACTCTTTTTCATACAAAATATAGAAGAAGATATAGAAGTTTGTTCTGTTTTTAAAGATCTTATTTACCAAACTAACATAGATATTAAAAATATTTCATATACGCCAAAGGAAAAGATAGACTTTTTAAATTCTGCATATAGTCCTAGAAATATTGAGAAAAATGAAATATTCTTAACCAAAAAAGATAATATTACATTAAATAATGAATTTGATAATATACACATTAATGCATACAACTTCTATGAATTTATGGAATCGAATATAGAAATATATTTCTCAAATCTTTTAAAGAAAAATAAGATAAGAGACATTAATGTAGATGAAATTTCAATAGGTGCTAATGTAATAGGAAATATTGTACATAAAATCTTTGAAATTGCCATTAATAGAAAAGAGTATAATAATCTTGATAAAATAAAAGACGAAGTACTTGAACAATACCGTTCGTATATTATAACCGATTACTTCAATCTATATAACACACTTTTATTCACACCAGTTTTAAGTGGTATTTTAAAATTTTTAAAAGATAATATGGAAAATAACCTATTATCAGAAATAAAACTACTATTAGACTATAAGAATTTAAATATTAATATAAGACAAGATATATTAGTAGAAAGTGAAAATGGTGTAGATATAGTGGATATTAAAACAGGTAAGTACAACAAAAAAATTGATAAACATCAAAAGTATCAGTTAATGGCATATAGACTCTTTAATGAATTAAATGGTAAGAACATTAATGATACCTATCTATATTTTCCATTTAATAAAAATAGTGTAAAAGAAAATGAAAATATTACAGTAGTAGAATTAAATAAACGTATAGATGAAATAAATAAATTAACTAAAATAGAAATGGATGCTAAGGATATTAACTACGGTCTAATAGATATTTTAAGGGGGTCAGATTATGAAATGTGATATAATAAGTGCTAGTGCTGGTACTGGTAAGACATATACAATGGCTATAAAATATCTTTTAGCCCTAAATGAGGGTGTAAATTTTGAAAATATATTAGTAATAACTTTTACAAAAAAAGCAACTGCTGAAATTAGAGAAAGAATAATAATATTTTTGAAAAAAATAATATTTAAAGAACCAGGATATGAAGATATACTAGCTAGTATGTCTACACAAATAGACTATAAAAATTTAAAAAATGCATATGAAAATATGTTGAAAAATTCTGAAAATATTAAAATTTTTACAAACGATAGCTTTATTAACAAAATTTTTACTAAAACTATTTGCCCTAGATATAATATATATAACTTTGAAACAGAAGAAACTAATTCAGAAGAATATCTAAAAAAATTATTGAATGCTTTAGTCTCTAATAAAGAATATTTTAAAATTTTTAAAACTTTCTATAACCTAGATGAAAACTCTAAAGAAATTGATAAATACTATGATGTAATTAATAATATCTTAGAAAATAGACCTAATATATATAATTATCTTGATGATTTATCAAATGTACAAAGAGAAAGAGTAGAAGATTTTTGTGAAATAAAAGGTGAGATTATTCAATATCTTAGTGATAAAACTAATCTTACAAAATTAGCTAAAAGTTTTTTAAGTGCTAATAATATAACTGAGCTTGAAGACTTTACAACTTCAGGTCTAGTATCAAGAGCAAAGAATGAATTTGAAACATATTTCAAAGAAGAGTTAGTGCCTAAATTAGCTAAAATTTATATTAACGAGGTCATAATACCATATAATATAGCGTATAAGAAATTAGCTAAAATTTGCTATACTCTTGATGAAAAATTAAAATTTAACTATCATAATTTCACATTTTCTGATAAGGCTTTTTATACATATAAGTATAATATAGATCCTGTAGATGTATTTCCAAATATAGATATTATCATGATAGATGAATTTCAAGATACAGACCCTATACAGTTTGAAATTATCTTACGTCTTGTAACATATGCAAAAAAACTTTTCATAGTAGGAGACGAAAAACAAGCTATTTACTCATTTAGGGGAGGGGATGTAAGTCTATTTAGAAATCTTGAAAATATATTATCTGATAGATTTAAGGATATATCAATAAAAAGATCTACATTAACAACTTGCTATAGAAGTACTAATAATATAATAGACTATGTTAATAACTATTTTAAAGATATACCTAATTTTAATTATGATAAGGTCCTATGTAAAAAAACTGGTGGTTATGTAAAAGTCTTTAATAACGATGACCTTATTAACCACTTAGTAGAAAATAAGCTATACACCAATACTGCTATATTAGCAAGAACAAATAGTGACCTTGATGTATATAAAAAATATCTAGAAAAGAACAATATACATTATGAATCTATACAAAGTATAAGACTATATAACGATAAAAATGTCATAAATTTAATGTACTTAATTGACTATCTAGTAACAACTAATAGTTATTCCTTGTTTAAATTTTTAAGATCTGACTTAGTAGGATATACATTAGAACAAATAAAAGAAATAATTAATGGGGAAAAAGTATTAGAAGTAGAAAAATTAAAACTAGCAAAAAATAATTTTAAAAAAACATATTTAAAACTATTTGGTTATGGAATTAACTATGATAATGAAGATGTATTGAATATAAATAAATTTTTAAATCTAGTTGATCAGTATCCAAATTTAAAAGAATTTTATGACTACTTCAGAACTAAGGGTAAAAATATTTTAAAAGATAGTGCTAGTATAGAAAATGGTGTTAGCCTAATTACTATGCATAAATCTAAGGGTCTTGAATATGATAGTGTTTATGTACCTGTAAAATATAGTGAAGAAAACTTTTCTAAATTTACTCTAGTTAAGACAGATGATAATGTAATATTCTTAAAAAAGAAAAAATATGTTGTTCTTACTCAATTTGAAAAATATATAAATATTTATCAAGAAAAAGAAAAGTTAGAATTCTATAACCTAATATATGTAGCCCTAACAAGAGCAAAAAAGAACCTAATTATTATCCCAGATAAAAAAAGCATAGGAATATTTTCTGACTATGAAATAGGTAAAATAGAAAACAGTGATACTGTAGAACAAAATACTAGTACAGCTGTGTTTACAAATAAAGATTTCTTTGGTGTTACGGAGTATAAGAAAAAAAATTATGAGAACACCTCAATTTCTAAAGAAATAAGTAGAAAAAAAGGGCTTGCTGTACACTATTTCATGGAAAATATTAAGACTAAAAAAGACATAGACTTTGCTTATTCTATGTTTTTGCGAAAATATGCTAATCTTGTTGGTCCAATATTAACTGATAAAATTTATAAGGCATGTATAGAGTATATAAAAAAATATGAATATATATTTGCTGATCAGTTTGAGGTATACAATGAATACGAAATAGAAGATAGTATGGGAAATAAATTTAGAATAGATAGAATGAATGTTGATAGAAAAAATAATGAAATAATAATCTATGACTATAAGACTAAAAAAGATGCGGAATTATCAGAAACTTACCAACAACAACTCGACAATTATAAAAATATAATAGAGAATACAGAAGAATTTAAAAATTTTTCTGTAAAAACTAAAATTTTGCCTATTATTTTTTAAAAAATGTGGTAAACTAAATGTGAGGAGTGATAATATGGAAGTACTTGCAATGATTTTAGCTGGTGGTAGAGGATCTAGATTAGACATTCTATCACAAAATAGAGTAAAACCAAGCGTCCCATTTGCTGGAAAATTTAGAATTATAGATTTTGCACTAAGTAATTGTAGCAACTCAGGAATATATAATGTTGCACTTTTAACACAATATTTGCCCCTATCGTTAAATGAACATATAGGTGCAGGTAAACCATGGGATTTAGACAGACGTGATACATCTGTTACACTATTACAACCATTTCAAAATGCTAGTGGAACAATAGAATGGTATCATGGTACAGCCGATGCGATAAGACAAAATATTAGATTTATCCATCATCAAATGCCTAAATATGTACTTATATTATCAGGTGACCACATATATAAGATGAATTATTCAAAAATGTTAGAAAACCATAAGAAAAATGGTGCAAGTTTAACGGTTGCAGTACATAAAGTTCCTGAAAATCAAGCAAAAAGATTTGGAATATTAGGAACAGATGAAACAAATCGTATAACTTCATTTGAAGAAAAACCAAGTAAGCCTAAGAGTAATCTTGCTTCTATGGGTATATACATTTTTAACACTGACATCTTATTGGATTATCTATTAGCATCAAAACAAGTTGAACTTGACTTTGGTAAGGATATAATACCAGAAATGCTTAAAAACAATGAAAAAGTTTATGCACACTACTTTGAAGGTTATTGGATGGATATTGGAACATATGAATCATATCATGAAGCTAACCTAGACTTAATAAAAAAATCTGAAGAAGTAGGGATTAACCTATACGATAAAGATTGGAAAATTTATACAAAGAGTATAAATTCTGCACCAGTTAGAATAGGTGAAACTGGAAGTATAATCAATTCGTTAGTTTGCGATGGTTGTAAAATTGAGGGTAGAGTTGAAAATTCTGTATTAGGTCCTGGAGTAACAGTTAGAGTAGGATCTACAGTTACAAACTCTATAATATTTGAAGGAACTTATGTATCGGAAAATGCACATATCGATTATGCTATTATTGATAAATATGTAAATATAGGTAAATTTAGTTTAATAGGATATGGCGACGATTACACACATAATATAGAAAAGCCAGATTTACTTTATACAGGTCTTAGTGTTTTAGGAAAGAACACTATTGTGGGTGATAATGTAATTATCGGACGTAATATTAGAATTTATTCTAATATTAAAATAGATAGTAATACTAAAATAAAGAGTGGAGAAACAATAAAATGAAAATTCTATACTTATGTTCGGAGGCTTATCCGTTTGTAAAAACAGGTGGACTAGCTGATGTAATGTATGCATTGCCAAGAAAAATGCGAGGATTAGGACATGAGATTTCCTTATTCCTTCCTAAATATGATTTAATACCCAAGATATATACGGATAAGATGAAATATGTTAATAGCATACAAATACATGATGAAATATATAATCTATATACCTTAGTACAAGATGAAATTAATTACTACTTTATCGAAAATAGAACATTTTTTGAAAGAGGACATATTTATGGAGATCTTGATGAAGATGTACAATATACTAATTTTTGTGAAGCAATACTAAAGTTTTTAATTAAATTAGGTCTTGAATTTGATGTAATACACTGTAATGATTGGCAAACAGGTGTATTCCCATATTTCATGAAAACAAGATACCATATTCCTGCAAAAACAGTATATACTATACATAACTTACTATATCAAGGTAAATTTAACAATTATTCTTTCAATAAGTTAGGATATATGACAGATAGATATAATCTTAATTTTATGGAAATAGGAATAGAATACTCAGATGTTGTGAATACTGTTAGCCCTACTTATGCAAAAGAAATAAAATATCCATACTTTGCACAAGGACTCGAATGGATAACAAATAAGAAAAATATATTAGGTATATTAAACGGAATAGACTATGACTACTATAAACCTATAGATAACAAAAAAGAATATAAGACAAAATTATTAAATACTTTTAACTTACCTGATAATGGCAATATGCTAATTTGTGTCATATCACGTTTAGTTGAAGGTAAAGGAATTGATTTAATAGTCGCAAGACTAGAAGACATCCTTATACACGATAAAATTTCTATAATAATAATAGGAACTGGTAATAAATACTATGAAAACTTCTTTAGCTATTTAGAAAGTAAATATCCTGATAAGATTAAAACATATATGGGGAATAGTGAAGAATTAGCACTACTTACATATAAAGGTGCAGATTGTCTTTTAATGCCATCAAGATATGAACCATGTGGACTATCTCAAATGATAGCAATGAGATATGGAACTGTCCCTATAGTTAGAGAAACAGGAGGATTAAAAGATACTGTTAAAGCATTTGACATTGGAACTAAAAAGGGGAATGGCTTTACATTTTCTAATTTCAATGCCGATGATATGCTATACACTATACGATATGCCAAAAAAATATATTTTGAGCAAAAAGAAAACTTCAATATCTTAAGAAATAACTGTTTAAATACTAACAATTCTTGGAATATTGCTGCAAAATTATACGAAAAACTATATAAGAATTAAAATATTGACAAACCTTCATATTTATTATATCATTTGATGTATTAAATTTATGGAGGTTTTTCATGATACTTGGAGATAATATTTGGACCTTATGGTCTATAATCCTCGTTATAACAGCGTTAAGTATTTATTTGGAACAAACATATACAGTAGCAGCAAAAATTAGTGGAGCTATTATTGCATTAGTTTGTGCTTTATCATTATCAAACTTAGGCATTATACCAATAGAATCTACAGTATACGATACTGTTTGGTCATACATAGTGCCACTGGCTATACCATTACTTTTATTTCAATGTAATCTTTTACAGATATATAAGCAAAGTCAACGCCTTATTATAATATTTTTACTAAGTTCAATAGGAACAACAGTTGGAGCAATTGTAGCATATGTATTACTACATAAATATATTCCTTCTCTTAATTCCATCGCTGGTGCAATGACTGCTTCATATATAGGTGGAGGAGTAAATTTCGTAGCAGTATCAACTAGTTTAAAAATAGATCCAAAACTAGTTTCTGCAACTATTGTAAGTGATAATCTATTAATGGTACTATACTTTTTAGTATTAATTACTATGCCTAGCTTAAAATTCTTTAATAAGCACTTTAAAAGAGAGTATACAAAAGAAGAAGAAAGTTGTATAAGTATGGAGAATAAAAAAGCTTCAATTAGCTTAAAGGACTTAGCATTATCTTTTGCTGCTAGTATAGTGATAGTTACAGTATCATTTAAAATTTCTGATATAATCTTAGGTAATTTTAATAATAGCTTCGCATTATTTATAGGTAATAAGTACCTAATACTTACAACAATTAGTGTCTTATGTGCAACAGTATTTTCAAAATTCTTCGAAAACCTATCTGGTACACAAGAACTAGGAACATTTTTAATATATATATTCTTTGTTGTAATAGGTATTCCAGCATCAGTAACATCTATTATTAAAAATTCACCATTACTTCTAGTGTTCTGTTTGATAATAGTTGTAATAAACATGATAGTAACTTTATTCTTTGCTAAAATACTTGGATTTAGTTTGGAAGAAGCCATATTAGTTTCTAATGCTAATATTGGTGGACCTACTACAGCAGTTGCTATGGCAATGTCTAAAGGTTGGAAGAAATATGTAGCACCTATTATGTTAGTAGGAACTTTAGGGTATGTTATCGGAAACTATGTAGGGTTATTTATAGGATATCATTTAGTGTAAAAAGGAGTATATTCATATGTTGATAATTACATATATTGCAATACTTTTAATATTTTTAAAATTTATACTTGCAATCATACTATTTTTAGGTCTATTTTCAAAATTGAAGGAAATAAACTATATATCTATATTCGTTCTATTTATAGAGTGGATAAGCATAATTTTTTCTTTCTTTACGTATAAGTTATCAGTATTATTACCATTTTACTTAACTGTATTTGAAAGAGCATATTATCCATATGTAAATATAGGGTTTCTTGTAGTTGTAAGTATACTTTTAATTCTATTTAGAGGTATAGATGACAATTTAATATATATACACAAATTATTAATATCAATATACTTATTATTCTCAGCACTGCCATACATATTACTTTATATATAATGGAAGATTTTTCTTCCATTTTTTTTTAAATATTGATATAATAACTGTATAAGAACTATTGCGATATAACTAATTGCCTAGTTAGGAGGAATGAAGTTGAAGACTATGGACGGTAATCAAGCCGCCGCATATATTGCTTATGCTTTCACAGAGCTTGCAGCTATATATCCTATTACACCTTCATCAACAATGTCAGAATACATTGATGATTGGGCTAATAAAGGAAAGAAAAACATCTTCGGTCAACCTGTAAAATTAATAGAAATGCAGTCTGAAGCAGGAGCTATTGCTGTTGTTCATGGTGCATTACAATCAGGAGCTTTAGCAACAACTTTTACAGCATCGCAAGGGTTATTATTAAAAATACCAAATATGTTCAAAATATCAGGTGAATTACTTCCAGGTGTTATACACGTAGCATCAAGAAGTATATCAACTCATGCCCTATCAATTTTTTGCGATCATCAAGATGTATATAGTGCAAGAACTACAGGATTTGCAATACTAGCGAGTGGCTCAGTACAAGAAGTTATGGATATTGCACCAATTGCACACTTATCTACCATAAAAGGAAGAGTACCTTTTATGCACTTTTTTGATGGATTTAGAACTTCACATGAAATACAAAAAGTAGATGTACTTTCTTATGATGACCTTAAATCTTTAGTAGATAATGATGCAATAGTTAAATTTAGAAATAGATCACTAAACCCTGAAAACCCTGTTATACGTGGTACTTCACAAACTGAAGATATCTTTTTCCAAGTAAGAGAATCACAAAATCTTTTTTATGAAAATTTACCAGATATCGTTAATGATTACATGAAAAAAATTAAAGACTTAACTGGAAGAGAGTACAAACCCTTTGTATACCATGGTGCACCTGATGCAGAGTATATAATAATTGCAATGGGATCTGTAACACAAACAATTAGAGAAGTAGTAGAATATTTAGTAAAAAAAGGTATGAAAGTTGGAGCTATTAGCGTTCATTTATATAGACCTTTTTCTACAAAATATTTATTTAATGTAGTACCAAAAACAGTAAAAAAAATAGCTGTATTAGATAGAACAAAAGAACCAGGAGCTTCTGAGCCCCTATACCTTGATATACGTAACGCTTTTTATGCAAGTGACTTACATCCAATAATTGTTGGTGGTCGTTATGGATTATCATCTAAAAATACTAATCCTAGCCATATTATGAGCATCTTTGAAAACTTATTCCAAGATGAACCTAAAAATGATTTTACTATAGGTATAATAGATGATGTTACATTTAAATCACTAGCAACTACAAAGGATTTTGATATAGAAAAGGAAGATATAGAATGTATTTTTTATGGACTAGGTTCAGATGGAACTGTAAGTGCTAATAAGAATACACTAAAGATATTAGGTGACCATACGGACCTTTATGTTCAAGGTTTCTTCTCATATGATTCAAAAAAAGAAGGTGGACTAACTAGATCTTATGTAAGAATTTCTAAAAAACCTATTAATTCACCATATTTAATAGAAAAGCCTAGTTTTGTAAGTTGTTCTAGCTTTGCATATTTAACAAAGTATGATCTTTTAGAAAATATTAAAGATGGTGGAATATTCTTACTTAATACACTATATGATAAAGAAACAATAAAACAAAAATTACCAGATGACTTTAAAAAGAAATTAGCTGAAAAATCTATTAAGTTGTATATTATAAACGCAACAAAAATGTCATTTGAATTAAAGATGGGAACAAAGATTAACACCATAATGCAGTCAGCATTCTTTAAATTAATAAATATACTAGATTTTGAAACAGCAAAAAAATATATGAAAGAATTTGCAAAAAATGTTTATTCAAAAAAAGGTACAGAATTTATACAAAAAAATTATGATGCTATAGACTTAGGAGATAGGGTAGAAGAAATAGAAGTAAATCCTGCATGGAAACATCTAGAATTAATTATGAAAGAAATGAAACTAACTACTTTCATGCAAAAGATAATGAATCCTATAAATTCATTACATGGTAATGAGATACCTGTATCAGCATTTAAAGGCTATGAAGACGGTACATTTATGCCAGGATCTAGTGCATTAGAAAAAAGAAATATTGCAACTATGGTGCCACGTTGGAGACCTGAGGCATGTATACAATGTAACCAATGTGCTTTTGTTTGCCCACATGCAACAATTAGACCTTTCCTTTTAGATGATGAGGAATTAAAAAAAGTACCAAATGTTATACAAACTCTAAAACCTGTAGGTAGAGGAATGGAAAATTATAGATTTGTTATACAAGTTTCTCCTGAAGACTGTACTGGATGTAGAGCCTGTGTTGATGTATGTCCAGTAAAGAATAAGGCATTAGAAATGGTGCCTATAGAAGAAGAAATTGAAAACGGTACAGATCAAAATGCAAGATATATATATGAAAATGTAACGTATAAGAAGACACCATTACCTGATGCATCAGTAAAAGGTTCTCAATTTAAAAAGCCTTTATTTGAATTTTCTGGTGCTTGTGCTGGTTGTGGTGAAACACCATATATTAAACTATTAACACAACTTTATGGTGAAAATATGATAGTTGCAAATGCAACTGGTTGTTCATCTATATACACTGCATCTGCACCTTCAACTGCTATGACAACAAATAGCTGTGGTAGAGGACCAGCATGGGCTTCAAGCTTATTTGAAGATAATGCTGAATATGGATATGGACTATTTGAAGGTAGTGAAACGGTAAGAAGAGAAGCACTTACCCTCATATCTCAAGCAATTAACGAAAAAATTGGTAGTGAACAACTACAAAATGAACTTAATATTTTCTTCAACGAACAAAATGATGAAAATATGAGAAAATTAATCGAAGTGTTAGAAAAAGA
The DNA here is from genome assembly GCF_014892235.1 of Sneathia sp. DSM 16631. Taxonomy (NCBI): domain Bacteria; kingdom Fusobacteriati; phylum Fusobacteriota; class Fusobacteriia; order Fusobacteriales; family Leptotrichiaceae; genus Sneathia; species Sneathia sp. DSM 16631. The sequence goes on from NZ_JADBHL010000001.1 coordinate 153,651, forward strand.
AAAAATGAATAACGAAGTATTAGCTAAGATATATAACTATAGACGCTATTTACTAAAAAAATCAATATGGATTATAGGTGGAGATGGATGGGCATACGACATTGGATATGGTGGATTAGACCATGTACTTGCTAGTGGTGTAAATGTTAATGTGTTAGTACTTGATACAGAAGTTTACTCAAATACAGGTGGTCAAGCATCTAAGGCTACACCTCTTGGTGGTATAGCAAAATTTGCTGCAGGTGGTAAAAGAACTAATAAGAAGGACTTAGCTGCACTAATGATGACATATGAAAATGTTTATGTTGCCAAAATTTCCATGGGTGCAAACCAAAATCAAACCATTAAAGCTTTTAAAGAAGCTTATGAATATGATGGTCCATCACTAATAATTGCATATTGTCCATGTATAGAACATGGTCAAAAAGGTGGTTTATCTAGCCAAAATGAAGAAAAACTCGCAGTTGAAGTTGGATATTGGAATCTATTGAGATATAACCCTTCTTTAATAGAAAAGGGTAAAAACCCCCTACAAATAGATTTTAAACGTCCTAATTGGGATAAGTACCAAGACTTCTTAATGAATGAAAATAGATTTTCACGTCTAGTTAAGGAAAATCCTAGTGAAGCAGAACGTATACTAGAAATTAATAAAAAAGATGCTATAAAACGTTTTGAATATTATGAAAGATTGTCCAAACTAGAGTATTAGGGGGACAAATATGAAATTAATTGAACTTAGTTTAGCAGCCTTTTTGTTTGTTGCAACTAGTTACCTTATTGTTAGCAATTATACATACAATATTAATAGGGCAAGAAGTCACAATGTTAAAACAAAGATAATTAATGCTGTTAACTATACACAAAAAAAGTCTTTAGTAGATGATAAGGAGTATAATATACGGTTTAACTTAGATAATAGTCAAATCGATTATATTAACAACACCTTAAAACTTGATGATGTATTCTTATATGAATGTAAAAACAGTAGTAATAATTTTACTCGTACAATGACTAAGAAAAATAACTTGGATAAAGGTTTTACAATAATCATTAAGGATAAAAAAAGTAAGAAGATTTACGATACTATAACATACAATACAACTAATGGTTTAAATCTTGCGGTACTAAATCATGAAGGCTAAAAGCTTTGTTATTTTTCTTTTTATATTCATATATCCAATTTACCTATATTTGTATACGTATAATAACGAAGAAGTTCATACAAAATCAGTATATGTAGATGGTGATAATGTGATTGTAAAAAAAATTAATGGTAAATTGCTAATGAAAAAAGAGCATGATTACAATTTATATAATTTAGAGGGTAGTGGTTCATATACCCTCTATTTTGAAAATGATGAATTAATAGGTACAAGAGAAAGCTATTTTAATTTTTTGCGAAAAAGCCTAGATAGAAGATTAAGAAAAATCTTCAATAATGACTTGTACTATTTCTCAAAAGCAATATTACTAAATGAGAAGTATTATTTAGACACCAAACTAAAGTCAAGATTTAAAGCAATAGGGCTTATGCACCTTATAGCCATATCTGGTTTACATATGTCTATAATATATTCTTTTATACTATCAATATTTAGATATTGTAATTTTAGAATAAGAGAGTTTATTTCACTTATTTTTCTAACTGTTTATTCATTAGTTGTTGGTTTTACACCTTCAATTACAAGAGCGTATATAATGATACTTTTACTTATAATATCAAAAATTCTATATGAAAGTATTGATAATAGAAGAGCCTTTTTAATATCCTTGTTAGCTAATGTGATATATAACCCATATCAAATTGCAGAGTATAGCTTTATACTTACATATGCTTGTACATTTTGTATTATTTATATACCTATAAAGAATATATTAGTTAAAAATCTTTGTATGCAAGTCATATTATTACCTTTAAACTACCTTTTCTTTAAGAAAGTCTATTTACTGTCATTTATAATAAACACTATATTTATACCTTTATTTACTATTTTAATATTTTTAATATTATTCAACATTTTTTTACCAACAAAACCTAGTCTTGAGTTATTATATGCTTATTTTTATGGTTTACAAAAAATTGTAATTAATGATATAATACCTTGAAAGAGGGGTAAATATGTACGAAACTAACTTTAATAGGGAAGCATTAGAATTTATTTACAACGAGGTAACAAACCATTTTGGAGAATATAAGTATATAGGTCCTGACTACTCAATAACTGGATACTTTTATGAATTACTTGTTAGGACAATAAAAAAATTTAATATAGATAATGAGGTATTTATTTACATAACAAAAATTGATGATGATGAATATGATGAATTCTGTGATAAATTAGAGCATAGGATGGTAGATTTAAATATTCTACCTTATGATTAATGCATAGTTTTAGATATTTTGAACCTTTACATATTCATGCATTACTTACATGGATATTTATCTCATTTATAATAATACTTATACCTCTTTTAAAAAAAGGGCTTGAAAAAGGAATATACACAAAACTTTTAGGAATATTTATGTTATTTGCTAAGGTATTTGACATATATTTTAGAATAGTTTTTGAGCGTGAACCTTGGTATAGCACTATGCCTTTAAACCTTTGCAATATCAGCTTAATTCTAGCTGGTATATACCTATTAACGAATAATAACTTAATTTTTAATATAGTTTATTTCTATTTTACAGGAGCTATATTAGCTGTAATATTACCTAATACTAATCCATATATGTATAGATTCTACATCTATGTATTTATTGGAACACATATATTAGAAATATTAGCAGTTACTTATGCATTTATATTATTAAACGCAAAAGTTACAAAAAAAGGACTTTATGTATCTTTAGTGCTTTATTTAATACTTTCATTTATTGCAAGAGTATATAATAATCACTTTGGTACTAACTTTATGTTCTTAAATGACTATGTAATATCTGCAGTTAATTTTATAAAGCCATTGAATTTATATGCAGTACTATACACATTACTATTTATGACATCAATGATAGTAACTTATCTACCATTTATTTATGTAGATAATACAGAATTAAGGAAGAGAATATATAAAAAAACTGGATTTACTATCCAGCTTTTTTTATAACATAACCTAATATGCAAAATACTATTAAAAATAGGCTTCTAATAAAATGATCCTTATCTTTTTTTATACCAAAATATGCGATTATAATACAAGATATAACTATTGCTGTAGCAGTCATATATGTATTAATTGCTGATAAACAAATAAATATAAAGTATAAGATACCCATCCGTAAATTTGTTCTTTTTTCACTTTTCTTTTTAGAGAATAATTCTGAATAATCTCCAGTAGAACAACAAGGACAGTGATCTAAATTATGTTCATGTTTAAGTTCCATACCAACCTCCACTAAGATTATAACTTTAAAATTAAAAAACTCAAGTACGTGTTGACTAATCCACTTTTATATGTTACTATATAAGTGTAATAGCTATTTTATCTATTTTATGATATAATAAACCTAAAAAAAGGGGTAATTTATGGATAGAGTAGCAATTTTAGGTAATTTTGATGGAGTTCATATGGGCCATCAAAGATTGATAAAAAAAGCAATTGATTTTGCTAAAAAAAATGGTTATGAAACTGTTGTATACACATTTTCTACCTTACCTAATAATAAAAAATATATAATGACAGTAACAGAAAAAATTAATGAAATCAAAAAATTAGGAGTTGATAAAATTTTTGTTGATGATTTTTACAATGTAAAGAACTACACACCAAGTGAATTTGTAACGGAAATTTTAATGCACACACTAAAAGCAAAAAAGGTATTTTGTGGATATAACTACACATTTGGTGTAAATAAGTCAGGAAATATTCATACCTTATCAAAATTAATAGATACTACAATAGTAGATGAGATAAAAGTTGATGATATTATCACATCCAGTAGTGTAATACGAAGTTTTTTAGAACAAGGTAATATAGAACTTGCAAATAAGCTATTAGGTAAAGCATATAAAATTTCAGGTGTAGTAATACATGGTAAAAAATTAGGTAGAACTATAGGTTTTCCCACTGCTAATATACGTCCTAATGCACTTAAGGTCTCTATACCCCTAGGTGTTTATGGAGTTAAACTAACTATAGATGGTGACGAAAAAGTATATACTGCAATAATGAATATAGGGAAAAATCCTACTGTTAATACTACTGATACCATAACAGCAGAAGCTAATATTTTAGATTTTAATGAGGACATATACGGTAAGAGTATAACTATTTCTATACTAAAAATGCTAAGACATGAAAAAAAATTTGATAGTTTAGAACAATTAAAAGAACAAATAAGTAGTGATAAAAAAATGTGGAGGTCTATTGCTGATGATTACAATCAAAATTGAAAATTTTGAAGGTCCATTAGATCTTTTATTACACTTAATTGAAGAAAAAAAGATGGATATACAAAATATTAGTATAAGCGAAGTTATAGACGAGTATTTAGATATTATTAATACCTATGAGAAAAATAATCTAAAAGTTAAAGTAGAATTCTTGCAAATGGCTTCTATACTTATTGAAATTAAGGCTTTTTCTATTCTAAGAAAAGATACACTTAATGAAAATAAGGTAAGACTTGAAAGTAGATTAAAGGAGTACAAAATATTTAAAGAATTTTCTGAAATATTTTCTAACAATGAAGATAGATACTTTAGAACTTTTTCTAAACAAGGTGATATGGATTATGATTCGTATATAATAGAACATGATAATACCATATTATCTAGTAAAAACTTACAAGATTGCTTAAATAATATAGTTTTAAAGTTGGTTGGTAATAAGAATAGTATCAAAATAGATACAGAAGAAGATTTTACAAAAGAAGATGCTATAAGTATAATAAATAAAGTACCAATAAACACAAAAACTAATTTTATAGATCTACTTAACGGTAAGTTTTCCAAAAAATGTATAGTTGTCCTATTTACAGCAATATTAGAACTGTACAAAGAAAACTTATTGGATATAATAATAGAAGAAAATAGTTTTTCAATAAGAAGGGATTATTAATGTTTAAATCAGGATTCATAGTTATGGGTATAAATATGTTAAGTAGAATACTCGGTCTAATAAGAGAAATACTTGTAGCATATTTTTACGGTAGTACAGGACTAACAGATGCATATTTTGCAAGTGCAAAAATATCTAATTTTTTTACAACTTTACTAGGTGAGGGGTCACTTGGTACGGTTTTCATACCACTATATACAGAAAAAAAAGAAAAACTTGGTGTAAAAAGTGCTAATGATTTTGTTTATTCAATAATGAATTTAGTATTCAATTTTACATTAACAACATCAATAATAACAATAATTTTCTCGAAGTTTATACTTAAATACTTAATTGGTTTTACAGATACACAAAGAATGCAAACTGCTAATATATTACTTAAAATTATGGCAGGTTACTTAATATTCATTGCTTTATCAGGAGTAATTGCTTCATTTTTAAATAATCATAAAAAATTTATTGTTTCTACATCAACAGCATTAGTATTTAACATCACAATAATTACTGGAACACTTTTATCATACAAAACAATAGGAATAGTAGGACTTGCAATAAGCTTCTTACTATCTGGTGTATTTCAATTTTTAATACAAGTTCCAAGCTTTATTAAAATAATAAAGACATATAAGTTTACGATAAATATTAAAGACCCTTACGTTAAAGAGTTCTTTAGACTAATGTTCCCTACATTAATTGGAATATTTGGTTATCAAATAAATGAGTTAGTTGATACTAACTTTGCTGCCTATTTAAAAGTTGGTACAATAAGTGCAATAAATTATGCTAGTAGACTATACCTATTACCAGTTGGAGTATTTGCAATATCATTATCTGTTGTAATATTCCCAAGTTTATCTCTAGCAGTTGTCAAAGAAAATACAGACTTAGAAAAAAGTATTTTCACAAAAGGACTTAATATGCTTGTATTTTTAATAATTCCTTCATTAGTAGCATTATTCTTTTTCTCTAATGATATTATTAAACTAATATTTGGTTATGGTAAATTTAATAAAAATAGTATACTAATGACCTCAGAAATACTTAAGTGCTATTCTCTAGGTTTACTATTTTTCTCAACAAACCACCTTTTAACAAGAGCACATTATGTTCATAAAAACAGAAAAATTCCTGTTATAGCTTCATTTATTTCTATTGCAATAAATATATTCTTAGACTATATGCTATACAAGAATTATGCACATGTGGGTATTACTTTAGCAACAACTTGCTCAGCAATGATAAATTTTTTAATATTATTTGTCTCTGTAAAAATTCAATATATAGATTTTTCACTAAAAAAATATCTAATTTTTACTGGAAAAGCACTAATTTTTTCTCTAATATGTGTGAAGGTTTCTTCATATCTACACAATATATTTCTTAAATTAATAGTATTTTCTCTAATTTACTTTATACTTTGGGGATATGATCTAATCACTAAAAAGAATAAGATTTTCAATTAAGGAGGCTTTATGAAAACTAGGTTTATAGTTTTTTCACTTACTCTTATTCCGTATATTGCTCTAGCTAATATACCAACACCACCTAACTTTACAAAATATGAAAAACAAAAACGTTTAGGTGCAAAATTATATGACTTTAATGATGTAAATGAAGAATTTAATATTGACTTTGATACTAATAACAAAGTTTTATTTAAAAATACAGTAACATTTGGAGTATTATCATATAGTTTGGGATATAATCAAGATCATAATCAAGGTCTTTCAAATACAATAGGAATTTCCAAAAATTTAAAAGACTTCTTTTTAAGCAAAAAATATCTATCAATTAATGAATATTATGAAAATAAGGAAAAAGTTCTAGAAGAATACAACAATATTTTAGATATTTATTCAAATCTAATAATTAAAAAACACGAACTTGAATCTTTAAGTGAAATGATAAATAAACTTAATAGTGATAGAAAAATATTTAAAACTGAATACAGCGTAGGTAAAATTTCAAAAATAGATTACGAGTCTTTATTAGTAGACTTATTAACTTTCCAAGAAAAGATTGAAAGTACTAAGGATGAAGCAAATGACTTATTAGATCAATTGCATGAGTATGGATATAATGAATCAATTGAAAATATAGAAGACTTTGATATAAAAGAAGTGGATAATGAAAAAATTGAAAAGTATGTCAGTGAACAAAATGAAAAACATCACATACAAGAAGAATTAGCTAAACAATATAGAATTCATAAGCTTTTACCAGATATGAACCTATACTCATCCTATAACTTCGAATCTAAAAACTTCGGTATAGGATTTAAAGTTAATAAGTCATTCAAAGTAGATGGTAGTGATATTACTGAAGCTAAAATGGGATATGTAAAAAAGGCTAAAGTTTTAACTAGCAATGATATACTAAAAAAATATAATGCTCTTATGCGTTACAACAGAGTATTAGAACAAAAATTAAGTCTACAAGAAAAAATATATAAGATAAATAAGGTTAAGTATAGCGTGGGTAATATAAGCTATAAAGATTTAACAGATTCAAAAATAAAAGAGAATGATGCTAGAATAGAATTATTAAAAAATAAGAATAATATAGCCTTATTCTTCTTAAAGAAGGGGATGTAACATAATATGAAATTTAAGATAAAAAGAAAAAAGACTGTAATAGCTATTTCATGCATTGCTATAATTCTAATAGCATTGGGTGCAAAAAAAGTACTTATAGGGAATAAATTACCACGTCCTGAAATTTATGAAGTAAATAAATCAAATATGAATTTCTCATATAATGTTACAGGTAAAGTAGAGTCACAAAAAGTTATTTCTGTTTTCTCAACAAATATGTCTGAAGTAGAAAATGTTGTAGCTAGATTAAATGATACTGTTAATAAGGGTGATGTCTTATTAAACTTCAAAAAAGATACTAGTAACACTCAAGCACTAAATATAGCGAAAGCAAATTCAGTTTTACCTAATTTAAGACAAAACTATGAAGCTGCTAAAAAAATATATAGTGTTGGTGGTATATCAAAAGAACAACTAAATGATGCAAGACAAGCCTTACAATCTGCAGTAATTGATTCAAAGATTGCAAGTAGTGGATATAAAACACAAGAACGTGTATTACGTTCCCCTATATCTGGTGTAATAGTAGAAGCTAATGCAGATGATAACTATAAAATAGACCCAACAAAGCCTTTGTATAAAATTGCAGATACAGAAAATTTAAAAATAACTTTAGATGTTCCAAACTATATGGCTAAAAATTTAAAAGTAGGACAAACTGTTGATATAACTTCTGACTCTTTAAATGATGATGAAGTTCTACATGGTGTTGTAAAAAATATAGCTAAAATATCAACTAAGAGTGAAACTTCAAATGATGCCATCACAAGTGTTGAAGTTAGCCTAGATAATTATTCTACATTAAAACCTGGTGATATAGTTGATGCAAAAATTAATTATCTAACTCTAAATAATAATATTATTATCCCATTACAATACATAGAATTTGAAAATGATAAGACATATGTATATATTTTAAATAATAAAAATATAGTAGAAAGAAGAGAAGTTAAATTAGGTAAAAACAATACAATAAACTATGTAGTTAAAAGTGGATTATCTGTACATGATAAACTAATTAATAATTCTTCAAAAATATACAAACAAGGAGATAAGATAAAATGATAATATCAGTTAATAACGTAACCAAAACATATATAACTGGTAAATTATCTGTTGAAGTATTAAAAGGTGTTAATCTTTGTATAAATGAGGGTGAATTTGTATCTATTATGGGACCATCTGGTAGTGGTAAGTCAACTCTATTAAATATATTGGGTTGTCTTGACCTATTAACTAGTGGTGAATATATTTTAGACAATACAAATATAAAGGATTTAACTGAAGATCAATTATCTAGTGTTAGATGTGAAAAAATTGGATTTGTTTTTCAAGCATATAATTTACTACCTAAACTTACAGCACTTGAAAATGTTGAACTTCCTGCTATGTATCTAGGTACAAAAAAAGAAGTACGTAGAGAAAAAGCAATAGAACTACTTAAATTGGTTGGATTAGCTGATAGAATAAATCATAAACCTAATGAAATGTCTGGTGGGCAAAAACAAAGAGTTGCAATAGCAAGATCCCTTATAAATAGCCCCAAAATTATACTTGCAGACGAACCAACTGGAAATCTTGATAGTAAATCAACAGAAGAAATACTAGAAATATTTAAAAAATTAAATGATAGTGGAGTTACAATAATTATGGTAACACACGAAGAAGACGTTGCAGAACACACAAAAAGAATCGTGCGTTTAAAAGATGGAGTAATAAAGAGTGATACACCTGTATTAGAAAGAAGAGGTGTGTAAATGAATATACTGGAAATAATAAAATTATCTATAGAAAATTTATTAAATTTTAAATTAAGATCATTTTTAACAATGCTTGGTATTATCATAGGTATAGGTTCAGTAGTATTAATATCATCTCTTGGTGCAGGATTTGAAAAAAAGATGCTTGCTGATGCTAATACAGCTCTAAATTCAGTACTTGATGTAACAATAAATGAAAAGTATAGTGGTGATCAATCAAAAATATCTGAAAAAGAATATATTACTGATGAAGATATTGAAAATATTTCTACACTATCTTTAGTAAAAAAAGCAGCACCAATGATAAATCTTGATACTATGGTAGTCGAAGAAAAGACAAATACTTATACATACCCCTCTGTAGTTTCAAAAAATTCATATGAAGTTATGAAACCAAATATACTTGAAGGAAGATATTTTACAAATGAAGAAATGAAAACAGGTGCAAATGTTATTTTAATTAACAAAGCAAGTGCTGTTAGCTTATTAGGTCCAAATCCTTTAGGTAAAGAAATTACACTTAAATTCTATGATACAGAAAAAATAACATTTACTATTATCGGACTAACAAAGGAAATTGGAGAAGATATTTCAAGATCATTTGGAGATAGAACAGTTCGTGCAACACTAACTAAAAAAACTGCTGAATTAATTAGTGGACAAAAATATACGAAATATAAGGAAATACTTGTAAATGCAAAGAGCGAAAAGGATATAAAAGAAGCAAAAGAAGAGGTTGAACAATATCTAAAAACTAAATCTAGTAAGACTGATTTATATAAAATAAAACCTTTAAAAGAAGAAACACAACAAATTACAGGTATATTGCAAAAAATTTCGTTATTTATAATGGCAATAGCTGCGATATCAATAATAGTTGGTGGTATAGGTGTTATGAATATAATGCTTGTTAGTGTAAAAGAAAGAATTACAGAAATTGGCTTAAGAAAAGCAATTGGAGCTAAAAACAAACAAATTATCGGACAATTTATAATCGAAACCATAATATTAACAATTATAGGTGGACTTATAGGAATATTATTTGGATTTAGTTTATCATTATTAATTGGCTTATTATTAAAAATCTTACCAGTACTGAAAATTAAAATCGTTATGTCTGCATTTATAGTATCTACAGTAACAGGATTAATATTTGGTATATATCCAGCAAAACAAGCTGCGAAGTTATCACCAATGGAAGCATTAAGAAAAGAATAGATAAAATTACATAAGATACATTATCGGACTTAAATTCTCTCAAAATAAATTGGGAGAATTTTTTTTATTTCTTTATAAAAAAGCACCCATAAGGATGCTTAAATTGCAATTAAGTTAAATATAATAATGCCTTTTGGTATTTATTATATCTCTTTTTATCTTTATCAGTTATTTCTTTTAATCTACTTAAATCTGAATTATGTGTTAGATCTGCTATTTTTACTTTTCTAGCTAATTCATTATCTTTAATTTTTGCAACATAATCCATATATGGTACATTTTTATTATGTGTCAATAATTTTACTGCTTCGACTATTTTATTTGAAAATCCATAATTCAATAAATCTTGTTCAGTAATATTTGTATCTTCAATAGTATCATGTAATAATGCAACTATCTTTTCTTCTTCTGTATCAACAAGACTTGCTACAGTTAAAGGGTGATTAATGTAAGGTACACCTGCTTTATCTACTTGTCCTTTATGTGCTTCAGTTGCTATTTTCAAAGCTAATTCATAATTACTCATAATATTCACCTAATCTCATTTTAGCTTCTTGTTGTGTTAAAATTAAAAAATCGTACCTATCTTCAAAATGTGCTGCGAAATATGTATCATCATCTTCTTGCCATTTATTATTTTTAAAGACATATGCTAAACTATACAATTGATTAGCAATTCTTCTATAAATATTTCCGTTTATATCAAAATAATTATATTTCATTTTATCAACTCCACTCCTTTAGAATCAAGATGTTTTTTACAAAAAGCACCCCTAAGGATGCTTAAATTGCAATTTATCTGGTACAGCGGTTGTGTTTGTACCCGCATTTCCATTCATGCTTTCGCAAGGGTGATAGCAACACAATTCTCTATCTTTGTACCACTATAATTTTACTTCTTTTTTTTTATAAAGTCAATTTTTTTAATACCAAGCTATTATACCTTTTTTACTTAATTTATTATTTTTTTTAAAATCTGTGTAATAGTTTAACATAAATTTACTCCAACCGCCAAAAATATCTTCTTTTGCTTTTTCTAACAATTCTACACTTTCAAATCGATTATCAGTTGTTTTATTAAATTTAATTTTTCCTTTTGCATTTTTATTATTTTCAATATAATATTCAATTATAGCATAATCTTCATATTCTTCAATAACTTCATATGTAAGCATTAACTCCCACCACTCTTCATTATTTCCTTAACTAATTTAGCGTAATTATATTTTAATTCTGCTTTATTATGTGCAGTAATATAATCATTTTTACAAACATTCATATATTCATATTCTAGCCTTTCGTGTAGTACCATAATTAAATCATGATACTTAGGGATGCCTTGGCTTAATCTTTCCCATGATACTGCCATATAAAAATCAGGTATAAAATTAGTGACTTTCCCATTTAATTCGTATTTATTTATAAAAATATGTTCATAAACTTTAGCAACATCTTTTCTTGTTAAGTGTTTTGTTTCTTTATGTAATATTGTTGTTTTATAAATTCTATCTATTTCTTTTTCTAACACTTTCGTAATATTGTAACTGAATGTATACTTCTTTTTATATATTTAGAGTCATTTACATTTTTAAAGTACCACTAATTTTTGTATCTTCATTATACTTTTTATTTCTATCAATTTCAACTTCTTTTTTAATAAACTTCTCTTTGTATTGTCTATATGTCATATCGCTAGATACATAAACATTCTTGTTGCTTTCATCTCTTGCTATTATTCTATCTTCGTAAGTTCTATCATCTAATGTAACTATTAATAGTATCTTCTTAAAAAAAGTTCTAAACTCTCAAGATCCGTTATTTTATATATTTGTACATTTATATATTAGCATATACAATAAAAGACACCCCTAAGGGTGCTTTTTTTGAATAGGTTGGGACAGCTCCCCCAACGTCTCTTTCTACCATAAAGGTGTGATAGCGCTATAACTCCTATCCTCTATTCAAATGCAGTCTATCACATATTTTTATAATAGTCAAATTTTACTTTATTTTTTATTTTTTTATTATTTCTTAACAAACTTTTCAAAATTCTTTTTCTTTTTTCATTACATATTATTAAAGATAAGGATTCTTTATATAAAAAACGCCTCTAAGGGTGTTAAAATAATTTTATTTCTTTTTATTTATAGTAATTCCATAAAATATTCTACCAAGTTCTAGTGTACATATCCTTTCACTACAAGGTAACATTTTAGATTTTTTTTCTTTATAATCATTAAAAATAAAATCAATTTGTTTTTCCCATTCTTCTTTAGTTAGATTTTTAGGTGTCATTTTTTTATAATATTCTATATTTATTATACCCCCCCTCCCGAAAAATTTTTTGCAAATGTTTTTATTTATTTAATATATTGTTATTTAACCAAATTATAACTAACCAATTATCCTTTAATATATAATTTAAAGCAGTCTTTACGATTTATTAACTTAATAAAAAATAACTTTTTAATACTTTTCAACAGGGGTTGTTGAAAACTTGTTTGTTTATTTTTGTGAACAAGTAAAATTGGTGTTCGTGGTGGCTGTACACTGAAAAAGTTTTCAACTTTTCAACAAAAAAATGTAAACCTTTTTAAAGTTTACATTTTAATCTTCTATTTATTATTTATTAGGCTTAATATATCTGTTGGATTTATTGTATCCTTTTTTTCTGATAAATGCCTTCCAATTTTCGCTTGTTGATATGTTGCATATATTACTGCATCTCTTGTCTTATACCCTTGTGCTAAATATGAAGCTATCATGCCCGATAATAGATCTCCCATACCTGCATTTGCCATTTTACTATTACCTATGTTTACAATATAGAACTTATGACCATCATAGATTATATTATTCTTCCCTTTTAGTATAATTGTTCCTTTGTACTTCTTACCAAACTCTTCCATTTTCTCAAATGGTTTTTCTAATATCTCGCTTAAATCATAGCCACTTATACGTGAAAACTCTAGTGGATGTGGTGTTAATACACAGTCTTCTGTTAAGCTATCTAATATTTTTAAATTATTTGAAATATATGTTAGTGCATCAGCATCTATAACCATTTTCTTATTTAGATTCATATATATAATAGAAGCATAATCAAAATCTACTCCATTATTAGGACCTAGGCATATTACATCATATTTTGTAGTATCACCATTTATACATTCTGGATTAAATGATAAATTAGCTTTTCTTGTTTCATCATCACTAATTAGATAAGTATAACCTGAACCAGATTTTACACTTGCACGACTTGCAAGTAATGCTGCACCTTTTTTTGCATATATCTTTACTCTACCAAAATCACTCTTATTACAAAATTCATTTTTCTCTTTTTTTATTGACCTTATATATTCTTCATCGACTATATATTTATTACTTACACACTCATATATCTTTTCATTTACCCCTATTTTCAAAACCTTTTTAGGTATACTAGAATTAAGTAGCGTCTGCTTATATGTCGACAGCATTAATACATAATCTGAATTAATATGTGCTGTATTCAAATCAATAGATACTATCTTATACTCCTTCTTTTCATTTATTTCATCTATTAATTCCTTATAGTACCCCTGAATTGGTCCACTAAATCCAAAGCCAAATATTGCATCTATTAGAATATCACAGCTTTGTACATGCTCTATACTAGGTATTCCAATTTTTAAAGCAATTTTATGGTATATAGACATATTTTTCTTGCATATTATCTTTACATCCTTATTAATACTATGCAGCAGTATAGCTAACGCTAACCCATCTGCACCGTTATTACCAGGTCCTACTGCAACTATATACTTATTAACCGTCTTATCTATTTCATTAAAAAGAGAATGTGCTGCATTTTGTATGAGCACATCTTCTGTATAGTTATATTCATTTAAAAGTAATGTATCTACCTTTTTAGCTTCAATATTATCTGTAACATTAATCATAATTTATCAACCAGACCTTTTAAATATTCTCTTATTCTATCCTTTAATTCAGGGTGTCTTAAACCAAATTCTACATTTGCTTTAAACATACCAAATTTATCCCCTGTATCATATCTTAGAGCATCAAAATCATATGCGTATAATGGATTATTATCCTTTGTCATTGCTAATATTGCATCTGTTAATTGTATTTCTCCATCAGCTCCTGGCTTTATTGTCTTTAAATATTTAAATATTTCAGGTTTTAAAACATATCTACCTAATGCCGCATAGTCACTTGGTGCCTTATCAACACTAGGTTTTTCAACAAATTCTTTAACTAAATATGTTCTATCATCAATTTGTTCTTTAATATCAATAATACCATACTTACTTGTTTGATCGTGAGCAACTTTTTGTATTCCTAATATATTTCCACCACCAACTTCATAATATTTATTGACAAGTTGTTTAGTTACTGGCATATTTTCAGTATACATAATGTCATCACCTAATAGTACAACAAACGGTTCATCACCAACAAAGCTTTCTGCTTTTGAAATTGCATGTCCTAATCCTAATGGTGCTTTTTGTCTAACATAATATATATTAGCTAATTTTGAAATTTCTTCAACAACATTTAAAAGTTCTGTTTTACCTTGTTCCTTTAATATACTTTCTAATTCATATGAATAATCAAAATGATTTTCTATAGATTCCTTATTTCTACCAGTGATAATTAAAATTTCTGTTATCCCTGAATCAATTAATTCTTCAACTAAATATTGCATAGCAGGCTTATCAATTATAGGTAACATTTCTTTTGGTTGTGCTTTAGTTGCTGGCAATACTCTACTTCCTATTCCTGCTGCAGGTATTACAGCCTTTCTAATCTTTTTCATAATCCTCCCTAGTTAAAAAGAACTTACTTCTTTTTATTTTCCCACGACAAATTACATCTACTATTCCTAAGTATCTATTATTCTTATCATAGCAGTGTAGCATCTTATCATCACACTTTTTATCTAAGTTTAAAGTCATACCATTTAATATACTCTTTATTTTTTCATCACATAACACTATATTATTTAATTTAAAATAGTCATGTATGCTATACATTTCAACATTATCACCAATTGGTGCTTT
Organism: Sneathia sp. DSM 16631; assembly: GCF_014892235.1. NCBI lineage: Bacteria > Fusobacteriati > Fusobacteriota > Fusobacteriia > Fusobacteriales > Leptotrichiaceae > Sneathia > Sneathia sp. DSM 16631. The sequence continues at coordinate 169,353 of NZ_JADBHL010000001.1, forward strand.
AAAAATATCAATTTGTTCTCTAAATAAATATATCATTGTGGCACAGGTATTTAATTCATACGCAATATCTCTTACCAATGATCTTATATATGTTCCACTTGATACACTGGCTTCAAACTCAATTACACCATTATTATACCTTATATTTTTGATATAGTTTATATTTATTTCACGTTCTTTTATATCTACCACTATATTTTGTCTTGCTAATTTGTATAGCTTTTGCCCATTATGCTTTATTGCTGAATACATAGGTGGTTTTTGCTTTATTTTACCCACAAATTTATTCATAGCCTCATTTATTTTATCTAAAGTAACATCTTCATAAGGCATACTTTTAATTACACTACCCTCACTATCTAGTGTATCTGTTTCACTACCCAACTTCATCTTAACAAAATAAACCTTATCTTTTTTCATAAGTAAGTCCGATAATTTTGTTGCGTTATTACTCATAGCTACTATTAATCCTTGTGCCATAGGATCTAATGTTCCTGCATGACCAATTTTTTTAAATCCATATTTAGCTTGTATTTCTTTTATAACCTTATGAGATGTTATGCCATGCCTTTTATTAATTAATATTATTTTTGAATCTTCCATTATCTCTTCTTTCTGTTAAAAAAAAGCTAGTTTTTTCTAGCTCTTTTCCTTATGAATTTTTGATGGTATATGTAGTATAAATTCTGAACCCTTATTTATTTCTGATTTTACTTCTACACTACCAGAATGTATAGATATTATCTTCTTAACTATTGATAAACCTAATCCTGTTCCACCAGTATCCTTTGTTCTAGATTCATCAACTCTATAGAATCTTTCAAATATTTTATCAAAATATTTTTTATCTATACCTATTCCTTCATCTTTAATTGATATTACAGCTTCTTTTTTCTCTTGATCATAAGATGAATTTACATATATACTAGAACCCTTAGGTGAATATTTTACACTATTTTCTATCATTGTTCTAATAGCTTGTAATAGCAAGCTTCTATCTGCTAGTATAGTATATTTTTCATTTCTATCTATTACTATTTCATGATCTTTAGCAAAGAACAGTGCATCTGTATACACTTGATTGATAAATCCAACTGAATCAAATGTTTCTATATTTATCTTAACAGTATTTGCATCTCCTTTTGCTAAGAATAGTAATTTATCTACCAAGTTCTTCATATTCATTGATTCATTAATAATTAAATCAACTGATTCATTTATTAAATCATTAGTAGATGATCCATGACGTTTCATAAGTTCTGCATAACCTTTAATAATGGCAAGAGGCGTTCTTAATTCATGTGAAACATCTGAGATAAACTTAGACTGATTATCAAAAGCTATATTAAGTCTTTCTAACATATTGTTTATTATATTAATTAGAGTATCTAATTCGTCACCAGTATTTGTATTATTAATTCTCACTGTCAAATCGTTAGTTGATATTGAAGATGCAGTTTTAATAATGCTATTTACTGGTTTTAAAATTTTAGATGTTAATATATTAGTCATGAAAACAATTATCGCAAGTGATAAAAGGGTGTATAGTAAGAATAAAAGTATTAATGTTTTTATTATCGTAATATCACCTGTCACATCTTTAACTATATACACATCAAATACATTTCCACCTATATTTCTACTAATTCTTATTACATCATAAATATGTTCATTCTTTTTGTAGTGTATAGGATGATTCTTATTAATTTTGTTTTTACCAATCAACTTATTAATTTCAGATATATCCTTTTTTATATCATGAACTTTTCCTGTATTCTTAGATGTAAAAGTATTTAATGCGATTTCATCATAATTTTTTGCATTTCTTATTCTAATTATATATTCATATTTTTCTATACCTGGTTCAAATGGTTTTGAATAAACAACTGACTGATTTTCTATTTTAGGATTAAATTCAAGTGTTATTGTATTGTATTTTTCAGAAAAACTTGAAACCTTATTTAAAAAGTCATTAATCTCAACCATTTTTTTCTCATATGATATCTTGTTGTTATTCTTATTTTGAAAATTAAAGAAATTTACAACGAAAAATCCACAAAAAAACATGATTATTAGGAAAAAGATAACAAATGTTACAGATATTCTATCTGCTAATTTTAATTTAATTCGCTTAATCATTTAAATACAAAACCTACCCCTCTTACAGTTTGTATAAATTTTCTGCGATGATTTTTATCAATTTTATCTCTAACATATTTTATGTAAAGGTCTAATATGTTATCGTTTCCTTCATATCCATATCCCCAAACATCCTCTAGTATTCTATCTCTAGAAAGTACAATCCCTTTATTTGTGACCAAGCAGTCTAAAAGGTCAAATTCTTTCTTTGACAATGTTATTAACTCTTTTCCCCTATATACTTCGTATGCCTTGTAGTCTATTCTTAAATCCTCATATTCAAAAACATCTGGCTTAACCATTGTTACTGTTCTACGTAACAATGCCTTTATTCTAGCGATAAGTTCTTCATTAGAAAAAGGCTTAGTCATATAGTCATCTGCACCATAATCTAATCCTATTACTTTATCAGTAATATCATCTTTTGCAGTTAGTATTATGATAGGAACAGTTGATTTTTCTCTTAACCTCTTACATACTTCCATACCATTCATTTTAGGTAACATAAGATCTAGTAAAACTAAGGCATATTTACCTGTAGAAGCTTTTTCTAATCCTGTTCGTCCATCAAAGGCCTTTTCAACATCATAGCCTTCAAATTTTAATTCCATTTCAATCAATCTTGCGATTTTTTCTTCATCTTCGATGATTAATATTGTTTCTTTCATAACTACCTCTAAATATTTTCAGTATCTATATCTGATTCAGCTTGCCCTATAGGCAATTTTATCCTTAATAAATCAAGTTCTCCCATTTCTACATCTGTTGATATGATAGCAATTGTGTTTGGATTAACAACTGTAGTAAATTCATCATTTTTTGTGTTAATAAAACCATCAATTCTGAATTTAATAGGATCAACATTTGGTCTTATTAACTCTAATTCTTCTTTAGTTGCATCCAACTTATTTCTAATATATATCTTGTACTTATTATCTCCCAAGACTTCCATAACATTAGCAACTAACTGATAAGTTTGACTATATGATATATTTGTATCATAATTTTGGTCATTTTCATTAGTTTTTCCAAAGAAGAATCCTTTAGAATACAATCTATGACTTATTGTTTGAAGTTCATACTTCCAATTAGGGTCATATTCGTAATTACCTGAATAATATTTATCTATTGCCTTTCTGTATTGCTTTGTTACAGTAGAGTTATAGTAAATACTCTTCATACGACCTTCAATTTTTAATGAGTCAACTCCTGCTTCTATTATTTTATCAATAAATTCTATTGTACACAAGTCTTTAGCATTAAATATATATGTACCTTCTTTATCTTCAATAATATCATGTGCACCATGTGCCTCATGATCTTCTGCAACTACCTTATACTTCCATCTACAATCTTGAGCACATACTCCTCTGTTTGCATCTCTATTTGTAAAATAGTTACTTAATAGACATCTACCAGAATATGCCATACACATTGCACCATGTATAAATACTTCAATTTGTATTCCTGGAACTTTATCCTTAATTTCTTTAATTTCCTTTAAAGTCATTTCACGTGCTAGTATTACTCTAGTTGCTCCCATATCACGCCATGCTTTAACGGTCGCCCAATTTATACTATTTGCCTGCGTACTAATATGTATATCAAGGTTAGGACCATATTGTTTAACTTGGCTAAATACCCCTAAATCGCTTACTATTACACCATCTGCTTTTACACTATCCAGAAATTTTATAAACCGTGGCATATAGTCTATATCTTTATTATGTGCAAATATATTTAGTGTTACGTAGATTTTCTTACCTAATTTATGTGCATATTCTATAGCTTCCTCTAACTCCTTATTTCTGAAATTAGCTGACATTCCTCTTAAATTAAATGCACCTCCACCTATATAGCAGGCATCTGCCCCGAAGTGAAATGCTTCTTTTAATTTTTCCATGTTTCCTGCTGGTGATAGTAATTCTACTTTATTCAATTATTCCCTCCTTGTGTATAAATATTGTCTTTAAATTTTTGACAACTTAAGTCAAAGCTTAAAAATAGTGTGCCTGTTGAACCATTTCTGTGCTTTCCTATTATAACTTCAACCTTTTGTACATTGTCATTACCCTTTTTTTCCCCTTTATCTTCTTCTCTTTCGTAATAATCATTTCTATGTAAAAAAATGACTTGATCGGCATCTTGTTCTATGGCACCAGATTCTCTTAAATCTGATAACATTGGTCTTTTATCAGATCTATTTTCAACTCCTCTTGATAATTGCGATAATGCAAGTATAGGAACATTTAACTCTTTCGCTAATAGCTTTAATGATCTAGAAATTTCTGATACTTGTTGTTCTCTTTGCTTATTTTGTGATGTACTACTTATCAATTGCAGATAGTCTATTACTATAAAGTCAAGATTATTATTCATCTTAAACTTTCTTGCATAATTTTTAATATCTAGAACTGTTACAGTAGCATCACCTGCAATATATATAGGATAATCCTTTATAACTTCTTCAGTTTTTGTACTCTTAAAAAGTTCTTCTTGATTTAAGTTATTTTCCTTTATTTTCTTAGCAGATAAACCTGAACAAATTGAAAGTATTCTATTATATAACTGTTCATTACCCATTTCTAGTGAGAAAAATAGGACAGTCTTTTTTTGCTTTGCAACATTTATTGCAAGATTTATTGCAAATGCTGTCTTACCCACAGCAGGTCTTGCTGCTAATATTAATAAGTCTGACCCATGCAATCCTCCAGTTATTTTATCATATTCACTAAATGAAGTTTGTATACCTAGTATGTCTTTATTACCAGTTTCACTAAGCTCTATTATCTTTCTTCTTCTTTCTTCACCTAATGACTTTATGCTAACTATAGGATCTTTGGTTTTTTCAGCTTCAATTGAAAATATTTTTGCTTGTGATAAATCAAGTAATTCCTTTGCTTGCTTATAGTCTCTATTTATCTCGCTAACAATGGTATCGCAAGCTTCTTTTAATCTTAACTTTATGGATTTATCCTTCAATATATCAACATAAGCTTCTAAATTAGTCGCAACTGGTGCATTTTCTAGCAATTCTGCTATTTTACTACGCCCACCAAATAAATTTAATTTACCATTTTTTGATAACTCTTTTTCTAATACTAAGGCATCAAATGATGTATATTCATTATATAAATTTACCATAACTTGGAATACATCACCATTAATCTTTTTGGTAAAATCTTCAGGCATTAATCTTTCAATTATTGGCATTATACTATCTGAATTTGATATCATCATACCTAGTATTGCTTCTTCAATATATTCAATGTTTAAATCTTCTGACATTTTAAACACCTACTACAGTAACTTTTATTTCTGCACTTATCTTATTATGTAACTTCAATACTATTTTATGTATACCAATTTCTTTTATACGTACATCTGTTGGCATTTGTTTTTTATCTACACTGTAATTTAAGTCTTGTTTTATCTTTTCAATAATTTCCTTAGAACCTATAGAACCAAACACTTTACCGTTTTCTCCTGATTTTACACTCAATGTTATTGACTTACCATCTAATTTTTCTTTAAGTTCTAAGGCTTTTTTTACTTCTTTTTCTTCATCTTTAAGTTTCTTTTCACCTTTTTGTCTTAACTTATTTAAGTTTTCTGGTGTAGCAGGTACACCTTTTTTTGATGGGAAAAGGAAATTATTTGCATATCCGTCTTTAACTTCTACAATTTCATCTTTTTTACCAATTCCCTTAATTGTATCTAGTAATATTACCTTAATTTTCATTGTGTATCCTTTCTAAATCTTTTCAGCTTCAAATAGACTTCTAACCTTGTCATAGAAACCGTCAAAATTTTTCATATATTTTTTATCTATAATCTCTAGCGTGTATCTAACACCTAGCATATCATATATTTGCTCTTCTATTTGGCGTCTATACTCATAGTCACTTATTATCGCTTTCGTATATTCTCTATTAGTTGTTTGCTTAATATATATACTTGCATTTTTTATCTCAACAAACTTAAACTCTGATAAAACTGAATATGGTATTAACATCCCTTGTTCTTTTAATTGATTTAAGAATTTCTTGTAGTCAAATTCAACATTTTTAACATTAGTAGATACACTAACTGTACTTACAGTCTTTTTAACCTTAAGTATATTGTATATTATGATATAGACTATAATACGTATATCGTCTTCATTCTTAAATATATTTAAAGAAGAATAGATGTTTGTTATTACCAAACTAATGTAGTCTATATCTTTTTCATTTGCTTTTAGAAAATCACAAAAATCTTTTAAAAACTGTTCAATCTGTATTCCATCTTCATACATTTCATCAACAAATTTAATTAACTCTTCTTTTTGTTCATTTTTCAAGTATTCATTAAATTTAACAAAATATTCACGAGGCACCATACCTAAAGTCTTTTTAACTAATTCTTCTGTAATATCTTCTCCAAAATTAGTTGATGATATTTGTTCAAGTATAGAAAAGGCATCCCTTGCACTACCACCTGATTTTTTAAATATTAACTTTAGACTGTCGTCATCTATTTTAATATTTTCTTTTTCTACACAATTTCTCATCATATCTATTGCTTCATTTTCACTTAATGTTTTGAAGTTATAGCATATACAACGAGAAATAATAGTATCTGGGAGTTTATTAATTTCAGTAGTTGCAAGTATAAAGATTGCATGTTTAGGTGGTTCTTCTAATGTCTTAAGTAGTGCATTAAATGCTTCATTAGTTAACATATGTATTTCATCTATAATATACACTTTCATTCTGCATCTAACTGGTTGGTAATTAATACTTTCTTTTAATGAACGTATTTCATCAATACCTCTATTAGAAGCAGCATCTATTTCTATTATATCTAAATTATTACCCTCTGCTATACTTACACAATTTTCACAACTAAGGCAAGGTTTTGAACTTATTCCATTTTTCATGCAATTAACAGATTTTGCAATTATTCTTGCAATTGTAGTTTTACCTACACCTCTTGGACCACTAAATAAATATGCGTGTGCTAATTTATTTTGATCTAATGCATTTTGTATGGATTTTTTAATGTATTCTTGCCCAAATACAGTATCAAAATTATTGGGTCTATACTTTCTGTATAAAGTTTCACTCATTTCTTTCTCCCATAATTAAATATTTTGCTAATAAATCTTGTAAATATACTTTGATTTTTAAAGAATATATCTAAACTACCTGTAAATTCATCAAAAATCTTATCACTGTTTGTTAATATATATTCTGGTATATTATCTATTGAAATTTTATCGTTGCAATAAAAGTCTATACGTAAAAAATTTTTTTCTAATAAGTTTTCAGTTAGTATATTTACTGCCTCTACATTAGTTTTTAGACTAAGTGGTACAATGTCTTTAGACCATGAAATTAAACCACTTTTTTCATTTTTTAATTCTTCACTATTCTTACCTGTGCCTATAGATAATATCTTTATATCCCTCATCTTTTTAGCAAAACCTTTTTTAGATATAGCCTCTACTAGTGCTACAAGGCTTGGGTTATTAGACCATATACAACCATCTATATATTTTTTACCTTTAATTTTATGAGGTTCAAAATATATAGGTGCTGATGCTGATGCCATAACAGCATCAATTAATCTAACTCCTTTAGAATCCCATGACTTAAATATTTGAGGTTCTGAACTTAATATATCTGTTGCTGTAATTAAAAGATTGGTTTTTGCATCTTTAAAATCTTTGTTCTTATAGTTATTCTCAAGCAAAACTCTTAGCTTATCACTCTCATATTTACTTGAAAAAATACCTTTTAGTATTGATGATTTAAAAACATTTTTATACTCTTCTAGGTACATTCTAGTAATATCTTTTGCATCAACATCCACTGCTATTGCACCTGCTATTATTGCTCCCGTACTTGTACCTACAATTAAATCAAAATACTCATTAACCTTTATATTATATCTTTTTTCAATATTTTCTATTATACTTGCTGTAAAATATCCTCTCGATCCACCACCATCAAGACAAAGTATTCTAAACATTATAGGTAAAGCTCCATTTTATCAGTTGGTATGCTTTCAATAGTATAATTTTGTCTTGTCTTATTATCAAATAAGGTACTGTATGAATCTTCTTCATTTGGTATCTTTTCTACAAAGTCCCCTATTTTTACATCTGGTGCATCTTTTATTTCAGTTTTTAATTTATATATTTCTCCATAAATTTCTTCCAACTTTTGACAATCAAAAACAATAAAGTCATCCATAGCTTTTAATTGTTTTAAAGTTTCTTTAGGTAAGACATAATATATCATTGATTCATAACCAACATTAAGTCCAAAAATATCCATAGTCTTATCCACCATATTGTATCTTACATCACTTACTAAAATATCGAATAAAGTTTCTGAATAGTAGCTTTCTTTTTCACCATAATCATCAAAGTCTACATAATTCATTTTTACCTCATTATTATTTAAATATTTTTTAATAACCTTAACATAACCCTTTGCTCCTACATTATGAAAGAAACAATTTGTATTATCGGCTAGATAATAGTACCAGAATTGTGCAAATTCTTGTATTTCACCATCATCTTCATAGCCTAAATAATCTGCTATGCACATATATTTATCTTTAAAAAACTCTTCTTTTGCACTATAATATTTATCCATATCTGCACCCAAAAGTTTAGCTGCTTTATCTAAATTTTCATATTGATTCATCTACATTTCTCCTTTTCTAATATATAGTCATATATCTTACTTACTTGTGAATAGTCATCACAATTTATACTCTTTAACACCCTATAAATTAGGAGTATAAGGCCTGAATAAACTTTTGCACCTTTTAATTCATATTTTCTTAATAAGCTTGTTTTAAAAGGATAAGTAATTAAATCAAAAGCATAGTTAGTTGGTATTAAGTTCACACCCTCTAACATACATGTATTAATTGCCTTTACATTACCCATCTCTGTTGCGTTAATAATGTAGTCTGCTTTTAATAGATTGACAATTTCAATCTTACGTATTTTTCTATCCCCAGGTCTTAACTTTATATCTAATTCATCAGTAATAGTTGCAATATATACAACAGGATCTGATATATCCTTTAGAGCGTTGTATATTGAAATTGCTTGTTTTGTACTTCCAAGAATTAATATTGTTTTTTGTGAAATATCAAATTTTTCATCTAGTAAAAACTCTTTAAATCCTTCATATATTGTATTTCTTGGATTAATTTCACCATTTTCTAAAGAAATATAGTTTATATACTTATACAGTCTATAATACGTCTTTTTAAAATTACTTTTTAAATAATCTTTGTAATTATTATCTAAAAAAATACCCTCATATTGTTTGGATTCAATTAAATCTAATACTTCTTCAGTTGTCTTTTCACAATATGTATATTCAATATTTAAATAGTCTAGTATCATAGAAATTAATTCATGCTCATCATTCTTATTAACAATATATACCATAATTATTCCTTTAATAATTTTAATTCACTGTCACTTAATTCTCTATACTCACCTTCATTAAGATTTGCATCTAGAACTAAATTATTCATTTTAACCCTTTTTAAATAGGTTACCTTATTACCAACTGCATTAAACATTTTCTTTATTTGATGAAATTTACCTTCAGATATTGTAAGATAACATGAATTACTAGATAATACCTCTATTTTTGCATCACTTTTAGTAATATATCCTCCAATATCTACACCCTTTTGCAAATTAAGCTTATCTTCATTACTAAGTTCATTCATATATTCAACATAATATGTCTTTTTTATATGTTTCTTAGGACTTAATAAATTATGAGCTAACTTGCCATCATTTGTTAAGATTAATAGCCCTACAGTATCAATATCTAATCTTCCAATAGGAAATAGTTCATATGTCTTGTAATCACCATTTAATATATCTATTACTGTTTTTAATTTTTTATCAAATGTTGCACTTACTACACCATTCGGTTTATTTAACATAATATACACATATGGCTTATATGTAACCACCCTATTTTCAAAAAGAACTATATCATTTTTTTCATCTACATTAAATGATGTATCTTTAACTAATACATCATTAACATATATTTTTTTCTGTTTTATAATTTTTCTTACTTCTGATCTTGAACCAACACCAGAATTTGCTAAAAATTTATCTATTCTCATACCGTTCCTCTTAGGAAATTATAGCAAAAAAAAGGCTTTTAGTCAAAAACTAAAAGCCATATTTAACTACAATCTAAATGAACCTACTTCACCTTTTTTTGCTTTATCTTCTAAAAATCTAAATAATTCTTTAAAATCTGATGAATAATTATTATTACCTAAATCAATTTTAACACCATCAATAGTGTTGCGTTCTCTTATACTTTGTGATAAGCTCAATGTTTGATTGGCAAAGAAATTATCACTTAATTTTAAACTATTCCCATTTGCCATCTTTTCATCAAATGATACAGACATTATCTTACCATTTCTACATATGATTGTCATTTCTGAAGTTGATGAACCATTACTTTTCTTAGCAGAATAAGTTCCATTAACAAACGAAAAAGATAGAATTGTAATTAAAGTTGATAATAGCACAATTAACTTTTTCATATCTATCACCTCAACATATTTTAGCATATTTTTTATTATTTTTCTAATTAATTTTTACAATTTTCTCCTTCTATATCTCTTATAAATCTATTCTTTATTAAAATATACATTGAACTAAATAATACTAGAATTATAATTCTACTTAAATATAAATAAAGTATATTATCATCTAATAATTTTATGGTCAACACTAACGATATCCAACATTTATTAACAACTAAACCTGATATTAACAAAATGTAATAAATTCCATAAACTATAATATTTTTATTAAAATATAAAGACATAGAAAAAATTATTATTATAGATACCAATATTTCAATAATCATGAATAACACATAATGTATATTAATATTTCTATTTATTATAAAAAATACCACTTGTCCTATCAAGAAAAAAAATATATTTGTAAAAACTACATCAAACAATATTCTGCCTATATATTTTTCTAAATCTTTTATATACAACTTTAAATAATTACTGATAATTCTAATATTTTTTTCATTTATATACTTATTAACAATATATGGTATAGTAAATAATATTATTATTTGATGTGTAATAAATCTATATGAAAACATATACTCTGTTGTCAAAATAAAATGAAACTTTGTATCTATTATACCAAATACAATATAAACCAATATATAGTATAATATATTTTTTACTCTATTCATGTTTTTTACCTCTAAATGCTTCAGTTATAATATAATTAACATCTTTATCGTAGTATAAATTATTAAATTTATTTTTCAATAATTCTATAAATTCTTTATCATTATTTATTTTATAACTCTCTAAATATAGTCTCTTAAATTCATCAGTATTTTTTATATAAATATATCCAGCAACATTATATACATAATTAAACCTATTAGGTCTATATTTTGTATTATAGAAAAAATTCAAATAATAGTCATAATAGTTTTTTAGTTTATTATATTTCAATCTAGTACCAACATTTCTGCCAATAGCACTTGATATACCTTGTAATAAATGTCTTTGATATCTATTTTTAGGTACATTTATATAATTATCTACATCTATAACATCATCTACATAATTTTTTGAAAAAATATCTATATTATTAAAATTAATCATTGCATCAGATAAAACATTTATAGTAACTTTATCTTTATCCGATAAAAAAGATTTTGGTTTACTATTACCTATCCATAACACATCGTTTAAATATGCTTTTTCTATATAGATTTTTCTTTTTTCACTAACATCTAGTATTTTGTCATATTCTTCTAAAGAATATACTAATATTTCGCCCAATAGCTTAGCATCTTTCTCTTTTAATCCTTTATAATAGCACATATATCCGTCTATATTAAAGCTTTTATAACTTTCCTTCTTTACTTTCATATAACTTAAGTATTCATAGCCTATAGAAAATACATTGATAAAAACAGGAATAAGTAATAAATATAGAAATTTTTTCTCCTTAAAAAAATAGAATGTTATACATAAAAAACTAAATATGCTAATACATAAAATTGATAAAATACTTGAATAATTCAGAACATCAAGATTATACAAAAATGTATTTACAGATAATACATTATTATACGATGTTGCATTATATACATTAAAAAATATAAAATTAATAATCGCCAGTATAAATATAGGAATTATATTAAAATACACCCCTAAAAATATTCCAAATGAAATTGAAAATAAATATTGAAACAAGCTATACAGTATAGCTATATGGGCTTTAGAACCTAACATGACTAATTGTAAATTTATAAATAAAAAATAAGGTATATTTATTAAAAAACACAATATTATAACTTCTTTTGATTTTGAAAATAAAACTAGCCAACTTCTTTTATCACTAAAAAATATCTTACATGAATAATATGAATTAATCATTATAACAATAACTGCGAATAAATTAGCAAACATTTGAGTTTTAACATCATGAATATCAAAAAATTGTAAAAATAGCAGAAATAAAATTAGTATTATATGAAATATTACATAATTTTTTACATTTTTATATCCCTCATTGACAAATATCTTTACTAGCTTAAAATACGTATTATTCAAGCTGACCACCTAAATTCATAATATAAAAATAGGCATCTTCAAGAGTTGGTTCAGCTTTAATAAAACCTGTATTTTCATTCTTCGAATACATTCTTATTTCATAAGAATTCTTTTTTCTTAATATTGAGATTAAATTCTTATATTCTTCTATTTTTTCATATTGTTTTATTTCTTTAATATATATCTTATTCTGCATTTTTTCTATTAAATTATCAACAGATCCTGTATATACAAGTTCTCCTTTTTTCATTATACCTATATTCTCACATAGTATAGCTATATCAGAAATTATATGAGAAGATATAATAATTATTCTATCTTTTGACAAGGAAGTTATAATGTTTCTAAATCTTAATCTTTCTATAGGATCAAGTCCATTTGTAGGCTCATCTAATATTATTATTTTAGAACCACCTAAAATTGTTTGTAATATAGCTAATCTTTGTTTCATACCACCAGATAAGGTTTTTATTTTGCAATATTTTTTATCTAAAAGATTAAATTCTCTTAATAAATTATCAATTTCTTCCTCAATAACCTTATTTTGTTTTAATGTTGATATATACTCAAGCATTTCATAACATGTCAGGCTCTCAAAAAATTCAAAATCTTGTGGTAAATATCCTATTTTCTTTCGAAATTCTAATATATTTTTAGATACATCTTCACCATCAACACTTATATTTCCACTTTGTATGGGTAAAATTGTGGCAATCGTCTTTAGAAACGTACTTTTACCAGAACCATTTTCACCTATAAGTCCATATACTCCATTACAAATTTGTGTATTTATATCTTTTATAGAAAAATTTTTATTTAATTTATATTTTTTTGATAATTTCTCTATTTTTATAATCATACATATCATTCCTTAAAATATTATTATAAATTATACCATTTTTTTTATTTTTTTCAATTTATTTTTTAATTTTTTATTTATAATAAAAATAGAGACCTTTTAAATCTCTATTCTTCTAATATTTTTCTCACAACATAACTTGCTAACATCAATCCCCCAACAGATGGTACAAAGCTAACACTTCCTGGATGAGGTTTATCGTGTTTTATTGCGTGTTCTGTTGATGCAACTACATTAATATTCTTATCCTTAAATTCTTTTCTTAATCTTCTTGCAAGTCCACAACCTATGGTATTTTTTAATTTACCTATGTAGACTTTTGTTGGATCTAATCTATTAGCTAACCCCATTGATGATATTATCTTTATTTTTTTATACAAACAATAACTAATTAAAGCTATTTTGGCATCCATATCATCAATTGCATCAATTACATAATCATATTTTTTATCAAAAAACTTTTCTATATTTTCTTTACTAAGCTTTTCAGTACATATATTTATATTACAATTTGGATTAATGCTTAATATTCTTTTTTTCATAAGCTCTACTTTTAGTCTACCTACAGTATTTATATTAGCATGTATTTGTCTATTTATATTAGTAATATCCACAGTGTCAAAGTCTACTAAGGATATATTTCCTACAAAGCTTCTTGCTATTGCTTCAGCAGCAAAAGAACCTACTCCTCCAACACCGAATATTATACAACTTGATTTATTTAATTTTTCTATGCCTTCTTTTTTTACTAATATTTCTAATCGTTCATAACTAGTTGCCATCATTCACTCGCTTTCAATGCTTCTATCATATTTATTTTATTTATTTTTTGGATTAATAAGCTGCAGACTAAGACTACAAAAAACATTGATAATACAAATGAGAATAAAAATGGCTTATAGTTTAATGCAACTACTGGTTGTATAGGTGATGTCTTAAACATTAGTGCTAAGAACAAATGTAACTTACGCCCTATATACAAGCCAAATAATGTTGAGATTATGGCAAGTATAAATATTTCCCTAAAGATGTACAAATACATTTCACTTTTTCTATATCCTAAAACTTTTAATGTACTTAATTCTCTTTTTCTTTCTATTATATTAATATTCCCAAGATTATATGTAACAATAAAGGATAGGCTTGCACCAAGTATTATCATTAATACTACTACATTAGATAAACTCTTAATTTGTTTTTCAAAAAATTCTTTTGTATCTTCCTTAGTGTTAATGCTATATACTATCTCATTATCTAATAATTTTTCTATATCTTTTGTCTTGTTATTAAACTTAACTAATACTGCATTGGGTTCTTTTGTTGTATCTTTTGTATAAATATATTGGTAGATATAGTTTTTAAATACACCATTTACATTGATTTTATTAGGTCTATTATATATATCATATACTGTAATATTACTACCTTTTTTCTTATGTAATATCTTAGATGTTTTGATTGATATAACAGACTCATTTTGATTTAATTTAAAATTGAAAAAGTCTTCATCATTATTACTTATCAAATACTCATGTGATAATTGATAATCAAGACCATCTTTACTGTACTTTACAGGCACAGTGTATAGTTTAAATATCTTTGAAAACTTAGAGATATTCTTAAAATATTCTTCTTTCTTTTCAATAGGTGCATCGTATTGGAAATATACAACAGCATCATATTTTTTAACTTTATTATATTGATATCTTGTAATATCTGATATTGAATAATGTAATGATATACCTAGATATATTAATGCTGTACAAGCTCCTATTCCAAGTATGGTCATAAACATTCTTCCCTTATACTTAAGTAGGTTTCTAAATAGTATTTTTTTAGAAAAATTCAATCTCTTCCATAATATACTTTTTTCTAGTAATATTCTCTTACCTTTTTCATTTTCTCTACCTGTTAAAAGGTCTACAACCTTTTCATTCAATTGTTTAATTACAACAGCAAGTATTGCTATTGTTATTGAGAGTATAAATGCAATGGCTATTACAATAGAATATGTAGGAACAAAATATATTTTAATATTTTTGAATATAGGGATAAAGTCAACAACTAGTGTTGGTGCTATTATTTTTGGAAGTACTATTGTTCCACCTAAACTTCCTAAAAATAGTCCTATTATTGTTGGAACTAAACCATATATTAAGAATTTTTTTATAATATACTTATTTTTATATCCTAAAAACTTATATACTCCTATAGTAACTCTTTGTTCTGTTGAAAATCTAATCATAGTAGTTACTGTAACAAAAAGTCCTATTACAAAAAAGCAAGCAGGGAATAGATAACACATAATCTTAGTTGATTTTATATTATTATATAATGTTAAAAAAGCGTTATTATCATATCTTGTACCTACTACATAAGCTGGCTTTAATAAATATTTCTTTTTCTTATCAAGATCATTCTTTTTATTTTGCAATTCCATCTTAACTTTGCTTATATCTTTATGACCTTTAACTAACTTTATTTTAGCCTCTTTTAATTTTTCATATGAAACATTAAATTTATTTAAATTTTCACTATATTTTTCATTATATTCTTTTTCTTGATTTGATAAATTTCTTTCTTTATCCTCTAGTGTATTAGAAGCATTTTTTAACTCAGCTAATCCTTTTTCTAGTTGTGCTTTTATTCCTTCTAGAGATTTTTTTTGTTCCAAAGTATTATTTATCTTTTCTTTTTCTAAGTTTAATTTAGCTCTACCATCGCTTATCTTTTTTCTATATTCCTGTATCTTTTCCTTACTTAAATAGCCTAAATTATCATTTAACTTCTTTTCATTTTCATCTATCTTTTTTTCTTCTACACTGATTTTTGCAAGACCTTCTTGCATCTTATTTAAATTTTGATTTATTTTATTTAAACCATCTAGTACTTCAGCATATTTTCCATTTAAAGTAGCAGTTTTTTCATTTATTTTTTCTTCATTTTCTTTTATTACTGCTTTACCATTTAAAATTTCTTGCTTTGCATTTAAAAACTTTATTTTTTCTTCTTTTAATTTACCTTCACTAATTAGAATTTTATTCCTATTTCTAATTAAGTCTTCTCTTTTACTATTTAATTTGTCTAACCCTTGATTTAACTTATTTAAACCTTCATCTAATTCCTTATTTATCTCTTCTTTTCGCTCAAGTGGTCTTTTAGCAAGTAATACATTTAAATTTTCCTTAACATTTTTCACATAATCTAGATATTTCTTACTAAAAGTATTATACTTTTTACTATTTTTCAAATATATTACAGCAACATTTTTTAAACTATCCTTTTTTGGTGCAACAAAACTGACTTTTTTAATGTTTATACCTGATTTTATTATCTTATTTTGTAAATATGACATATCGTATTTTGTATTTTCTGATTCTATGTATAGAATCTTTTTATCATAGTCTATAGTTTCGTTATAGAATACAATCTTATCTACATCCTTAAAATTTTTAAGTAAATTTATATCATAATCTGTAAACCCAGCTGGTGCATCAAGCCTAATATCATACATATTATTCTTTTTAATTGTAGTATCTACAGATTTTTTTATGTCATATACTGTTGAATTTAAACCTACATAGGTTAAAGAGCCTAAAAAAACAATCAAGATTAGGGTTAAAAATCTACTTTTAGACTTTACAATTTCCCTCAATATATCTTTATTTATTGCTTTCATACTTACCACTCTATCTTTTCTATAGGTGTAATAACTTCATTAATATATTCATCTTTTACCTTAGCATCGCTTATTTCTATAACCCTATCAGCCATCTTTGATATTGCTTTATTATGTGTTATTACTACAACAATGGTATTAGTTTTTTTACATATATCATAAAGTAATTTCAATACTTGCTTACCTGTATTATAGTCTAGTGCTCCTGTAGGCTCATCACACAAAAGTATCTTAGGTTTTTTAGCAATCGCCCTTGCTATTGCAACACGTTGTTGTTCACCTCCAGATAATTCTTGTGGGAAATTGTGTAGCCTATGAGTTAGACCGACTAGTTCTAATGCATATTTTGCATCTATACTATCTTTTACTAGTTCTGAAGCAAGCTCTACATTTTCTAAAGCTGTTAAATTTGGCATTAGGTTATAGAACTGGAATACAAATCCTACATATTCTCTTCTATACTCAGTTAATTGCTTTTCGTTCATACTAGAAATTTCTTTTGAATTTATTTCAACTTTCCCCTCACTAGCAACATCAATACCACCCAATATATTTAGTAATGTAGACTTACCTGCTCCTGAAGGTCCTAAAATTACAACAAATTCTCCATCATTAATAGTAAAGTTAATATTATTATTCGCCAAAACCTTGCCATAATACTTGTATAACTTACTTACTTTTATCAATTATAGTCCTTCTTTCAAATCATTTAATACTTGTATTACCTTTTCTAGTCTATTTTTAAATATTTTTCTACATTTTTCATCTATATTTTTTTTATTTACTTTTACTAGTGTATAGTATTTACCAGTATTTCTATCTTCCCAAACACCTTCAATATCATATCTATTTTCTTGTATCATACGAGTTGCTAATTCATCACCAAATTCAGCCATTTTATATTCATTAAATCCTTCACCAACTAAATTAGCCTTCTTTAAGTATCCAACTAATACAGATTTTGCATATGATGAAATTTGCTTTTTCAATCCATTTAATGCATCTTCTTTACTTCTTATGTCATCAACACTTTCATCTGAAACTACTGCTATATCATTTTGACTATCAAATCTACCTTGTATTTTTTCAGATACCTCTTTTTTTATTAAAATCTTGTCAAAAAAACCTTTATCACTTGAAACTACTTTTGAAGCTTGCAAATTAACTGATAATACTAGTAAACTAAATAATAAATATTTTTTCATAAATATTCCTCCTAGATGAATATTGGTATAATTCCTATATTCTTTTTAATCTTTTCAACATCTGTCTTATTATCACATGTTAAATATATATTTTTTATATTCAATTCGCACTTTCTTATTAGTGAGCAAGTTGTTATTAAATTTTCAAACTTATCATCTGATAATATATTAATGTTAGAGCACTTAACAAACTCTGCCATTAAGTCTAATACCTCATATTTACCTTCTATTCTACTAGAAATACTATGTGGTATTAAAATAGCAATCTTTCTATCTTCACCATGCAATTTTAGTATATTTTCTCTTATTTCTTTTACTTTTTTGCTTATATCTAACTTTACTATATTATATCCTGATAAACTTTTAATATTCTCTATTTTCTTACTATCACTATCTAATTGTACTACAAACTCAATTAAATTTGGATTTACTGTTCTTTTTCTAACAATATGATGCATTCTACATCTTGCTTCATATTTTTCATCACTTCCAACTGCAACTAAAGGATCATCGTCATATGCTGGCTTACCATCAATTAATCTTTGACTTGCATATGCCTTATTACCACAAACTGTACATATGGCCGATAATTTTTCAACTTCATCTGCTATTGCCATTAATTCTGGTAATGGTTGGAAAGGAACTCCCTTAAAATCTAAATCCAAGCCTGCTACTATCACCCTTTTACCTAATTCTATACATTTTTTACAAAAATCTACTACATTCTTTTCAAAAAATTGTATTTCGTCTATTCCTATTACTTCAGTATCAGGATTTCCGTATAATATCTTAGTCATTTCATTAACATCTTTTACTGAATATGCACTAACATTATTTTTATTATGTGAATAAATACCATTTACTCCGTATCTATCATCTATTGTTGGACTAAAAACAAGCATTTTTTGTTTTGCGTATTTTGCCCTTCTTAATCTACGTATTAATTCTTCACTCTTTCCTGAAAACATACTACCAGTTATTACTTCAAGACTTCCTACATGTTTTTTCAATTTAACTCTCCAATCCTATATACTCATCATATGTTGATAATGAAACTACTACTTTATCTTCCTTAATATCAATTATCTTATTAGCAACAGTTTGATTAAATTCATGGTCTTTTGTTGTGAATAAGATTGTTCCATTGAACTTAATTAATCCTTTATTTAATGATGTTATAGACTCTAAGTCTAGGTGATCTGTTGGATTATCTAGCAATAGTACATTTGCAGTAGATAACATCATACGTGCTAACATACATCTAACTTTTTCTCCACCTGATAAGACTTTAGCTTCTTTTTTAGCCTCTTCACCTGAAAAAAGCATTCTTCCTAGATAACCACGTATATACTCTTCATGTTCATCTGTCGAATATTGTCTCAACCAATCAATTAAATTCAATTCTACATTTTCAAAATATTGATTATTGTCTTTAGGGAAATATGATCTACTTGTTGTAATACCCCATTCATAAGTTCCAGAATCTGCTTCTAATTCTCCACTTAATATTTTAAATAAGGTTGTTATTGCTAAGTCATTATCAGATAAAAAGACTACCTTTTCACCTGTATTAATGTCAAAGCTAATATCATCTAATATTTTTTCTCCATTAATAGTTTTAGAAATATTCTTAACTTTTAACATATTATTGCCAGCTTCACGTTCTGGTTTAAAATCTATAAATGGATATTTTCTGTTTGAAACTTGTATATCTTCTAATTGTAATTTTTCTAATTCTTTTTTTCTACTAGTTGCTTGCTTTGATTTTGAAGCATTAGCTGAGAAACGAGATATAAAGTCCTGTAACTCTTTTCTTTTTTGTTCTATTCTCTTATTTTGATTTCTTAATAGTTCTTGTAAAAGTTGACTAGATTCATACCAGAAATTATAGTTTCCAACATATATCTTTACTTTACCATAGTCTATATCTGCTATATGTGTACAAACTTTATTTAAAAAGTGTCTATCGTGTGAAACTACTAATACTGTTGTATTTTCTAAATTAATTATGAAATCTTCTAACCAATTACATGCCTTTATATCCAACCCATTTGTCGGTTCATCTAAAAGGAGTATATCAGGTTCTCCGAATAAAGCTTGGGCTAACAATACTTTTACTTTATCTGCTTCTATTAATGATTCCATTTTTTTATTTAACAGACTTTCATCTATTCCTAAACCTATTAAAATCTTTTCTGCATTTGTTTCAGCATCCCAACCATCTAATTCTGCAAATTCACCTTCAAGTTCAGATGCTAATATCCCATCTTCTTCTGTAAATTCAAGCTTAGAATACAATTCGTTTCTCTTTGTTATTATATCATATAACTTTTTGTGACCCATTAAGACTACATTTAAAACTGTTTCATCTTCATATGCGAAGTGATCTTGTTTCAAAAATGATAATCTCTTATCAGCTGGTATTACAACTTCACCTGTAGTTGACTCAATTTCGCCACTTAATATCTTTAAAAATGTTGATTTTCCTGCACCATTTGCCCCTATAATCCCATAACAATTACCTGGTATAAACTTAACGTTTACTTCATCAAATAGCTTTCTTCCTCCATATTGCATAGAAAGATTGCTAGTCTGTATCATATGTCCTCCTTTTTGAAAGTAAAAAGGCCACTGTGGCCTCTCTACTATTTGAATGCTTCGTTTACTTCTTCACTGTATTTTGATTCTACTGCTCTTTCTTTCTTTTTATCTTTCTTTTCAAATTTCTTTGAAAAATCTTTAATTTCATCCTTATGTTGCACTGCAACTACTGTCGCTGCACCTGCAGCCGCTCCTACACCTAATAATGCTACTGTTGCACATGATGTGCATGTTAGTATTAATAGACTAATCATTAAAATTTTTTTCATAATTGTCACCTATCTCCCTATATATTTTATATCCCAAATTGCTGTTTGTTCTTTAAAGTTATTCAAGAAATCATTAACATTTCTACCTGTTATTTGTACATCTTGTATAACGTCTCCTTCTCTTATACTCTTTGCAACTTTAATATCATTTTTAGTTTTTAATCTACCAAATACAGTGTATTTACCATCAAATTCTTCTTTTCTTTTTAGAGTAATAAAGAATTGTGAGCTTGCTGGACCATTACCTCTTGATTTTGCCATAGCAATTACACCTTCAATATCAAAGTTTAAATCATTAGTTATTTCATCTTTAATAAAATATCCTGCTGTACCTGTAGTATCTCCTTTACTATCTCCAGATTGTATAAGGTCATTTAATACTACATTATGAAATTTCATATCATCATAGAAGTTTCTCTTAGATAAATATACAAAGTTTGCAACTGTTTCTGGTGCATATTCAGGGCTTAAAAATAGGTTAATATCCCCCTTGTTTGTAACTATTGTTGCTTCTAATTTATATGACTTCATTTTAGATTCAAACTTTTGTTCTTCAGTTGCATTAAATAATCTTTCACCCAAGAATGATTCTGTTACAGCTGCAAATTTTTCACTTGTACATGATGTTGTGAATAATCCTAAGGCAATAAATGCTAGCATTATTTTTTTCATAATCTTACATTCCTCCTCTTTTAAATGCTTGAATTTCATCTTCAATATTTGTATTTTCGTCCATATTTACTATAAAAACTGGAAAATTAAAATCTTTTACTTTTGTTCTTAACTTACTTTTTAGTAAACTTTTTCCATCTGTTGCTATATTGTCATATATAACGACTAATAATACAGATTTTGTATCTGACTGAACTGCTTCTACAATCTTTATTAATCGTTTAGGATTCATATTCAAATATTCCTTAAATTTCTTTTCAAAAGCTTCATTACTTATACAAATTTGATATAAATCATATACAAAATCTGGTACTTTTAATGCAAATAACGGCACAATTGGTTTATGATTTTCAAGTTTCATTACTTTCATTATTAGTATACCTCATTTCTAAATTTTTTTTATCTATTGTACTCAATAGTTTTAGGATTTAATTTGTAAATTACATCCTTTCTTTCTATTATTAATGTTACTTTATTACTTAAATCTTCATCTTCACATATTGTATCCAATAATCTTTTAGCAGGATTAATTGCATATGGGTGCCCTACTAATCTTAACATTGATACATCTCCTGTTGTATCACCATATGAATAGCAATCATTTAAATTTAAGCCATATTTTGTAACATATTCGTTTATAGCCTTATTTTTGCTATAACTATCCCACATAGGGATTTGTTCACCTGTATATGAACCATTGTTTATGACATAAATAGTTGCTTTATAATCATCAAAGCCTAATTTTTTTGCCATTTTTTCCACAAGGAAATCTGGACTTCCTGATATAAGTATAAGTTTATGACCTTTTTGTCTGTGAACTTCTATACATTCTTTTGCATATCTATAAAGTTTATCAGACTTTTTCTCAATTACTTCTTCTGCAATTTTATTAACCACTTCTTCACTTATATTCTTTATACCCTCAACATATTTATTAACTAAATCTTCTAAATATGTATCATAATCACCCTCACGATTAGACCAATTTTCAAAATTCTTTTCTACCGATGAAGTCCAAGCATCTTTACTAAGATACCCATTTTTTATTAATAATTTAAAGTGTTCTATTAATAATGAATTTCTAAATATAGTACCATCAACATCAAAAAATGCTGCTATATTTTTCATAATGCACCTCCTTATTTTAATAATTTTAACATAGTAGCAGAAAAATATCAATCATATAAAAAAACAGGAGAATAAATCTCCTATTTTAAATCTAATTTCTCATTGCTTTTTTTTCTCTTCTTGAAACAAACTCTTGTTCTTCTTCGGGTTGTGTTTCTTCCTTAGGTTCTTGTGGCTTTATACGTAACAAGAATGATGTTGTATCTCTTTTAATTGATTGTATCATTTCATTGTATACGTCAGCACTTACAATCTTATACTCATTTACTGGATTTTTTTGACCATATGATTGAAGATTAATACCTTCTCTTAATTCAGCAAGATTTTTTAAGTTGTCTCTCCATTTACTATCTAACACTTCAAGCATTATATATTTTTCGATTCTCTTAAAGTATTCATCACCAAATAATGCTATTTTACTATTATATACTTTTTCTAAATCATTATATATTGAAACCAATAATTCATCTGCATTCTTACCATTAACATCAAAGCTTGGATCGTAAGCATATATATTATGTAGTTTATCAACTAATTCTTCAGTATCTCCTTGTGAATCTTCAATTATATCACCTATGTTGTCATATAGCATATCTAGAATTAAGTCTCTTAGATTTTCGTTGTTTAATATCTTATCTCTTTGAGAATAAATAATTTCTCTTTGCTTATTATTTACATCATCAAATTCAATTAAGCTCTTTCTTGTTGCAAAGTTTCTACTTTCTACACGTTTTTGAGCATTTTCAACTGATTTTGATACTTGTTTTGATCTGATTTCTTCATCCTCATCTAATTTTAACATAGACATGATTTTCTTTAATTTATCTCCACCAAATAGTCTCATTAAATCATCATCTAATGATAGATAAAATTCTGATGCACCAGGGTCTCCTTGACGTCCAGCACGTCCTCTTAATTGGTTATCTATTCTTCTACTTTCATGTCTTTCTGTTCCAAGTATAAATAGCCCACCTGCTTCTAGTACCTTCTTTTTATTTTCTTCACATTCTTTTTCGTACATTGCTAGAGCTTCTATATACTCAGGTGTTCCTCTTTCAAACACCTTAGCTGCTAATGAGTCTGGATCTCCACCTAATTTAATGTCTGTTCCACGTCCTGCCATATTTGTTGCAATAGTTACTGACTTGTATCTTCCAGCTTGTGAAACTATTTCTGCTTCTCTTTCATGATACTTAGCATTTAATACTTCATGTGGTATCTTTGCCTTATCTAGTAATCTTGATAATTCTTCAGAGTGTGCTATTGTAGCTGTACCTACTAAAACTGGTTGTCCTTTTTCAAATAGTTCTATTATCTTATTAACAACAGCTTTATACTTTGCTTTTTTTGTTTGATATATTACATCTGGTAAGTCTTTTCTTATAACAGGCTTATTTGTTGGAACAACAACAACTTTTAAATCATATATTTGTCTAAATTCTTCTTCTTCTGTCTTAGCTGTACCTGTCATTCCTGATAATTTATCATACATTCTAAAGTAGTTTTGTAATGTAACGGTTGCTAATGTTTGGTTTTCCCCTGCAACTTTTAAGTGTTCTTTTGCTTCAATTGCTTGGTGTAATCCATCTGAATATCTACGACCTTCCATTAGTCTTCCTGTATGTTCATCAACTATTATTACTTCACCTTTTTGGTTTACGATATAGTCTTTATCTCTTTTGAATAGTTCTTTTGCTTTTAATGCTTGAGATAAGAAATGTGTTAATTCTACATATTCAGGTGAATAAAGATTTTCTATACCTAATATGTGTTCAACATTTTTTATACCCTTATCTGTAATAGTAACTGTTCTTTGTTTTTCATCAACTTCATAGTCTTCCCAGTCTTCATCTGGTATTACAGTATTTTTCTTATCTTTAATCTTTTCTGTTTTATAGCTTCTTTTTAATTTAGTTGAAACTGTTGCGAATGTATCATACCATTCTGTTGTTTCTTCAGCAGCACCAGATATTATTAACGGTGTTCTTGCTTCATCAATTAAGATAGAGTCTACTTCATCGACTATGGCATAATTAAATTCTCTTTGAACTTTTTCGTTCATTTCATGAACCATGTTGTCTCTTAAATAGTCAAACCCAAATTCATTATTTGTTCCATATGTTATATCACAATCATATGCTATTTTTCTATCTTTATTATCCATATTAGCAATTATTACACCAGAACTTAATCCTAAGAATGAATAAATAGTTCCCATTGTATCTCTATCTCTTTTTGCAAGATAGTCATTAACTGTTACAACATGAACACCTCTACCTGTTAAAGCATTTAAGTATACTGGAAAAGCTGACATTAAAGTTTTACCTTCACCAGTTTTCATTTCAGCTATCTTTCCTTCATGTAGTATCATACCACCTATTAATTGAACATCATATGCTCTCATTCCTAAAACTCTTTTAGCTGTTTCTCTTACTGTTGCAAATGCATCAACTAATATGTCATCTAGTGTTTCACCATTTTCTAATCTTTTCTTAAATTCATCTGTTTTTGCTTTTAATTCTTCATTTGATAACTTTATATATGTATCTTCTACAGCATTTATTTTTGCTACTTTTTTTCTCATTTGTTTAATAATTTTTTCGTCGGTTAAACCGAACATCTTATTAAATACTCCCTCTAACATCTCATCTCTCCTTTTATATATTGTTTAAAGTAAAGAAAAAATATTATTCAAGATTTCTCAAATCATTTTTAAAATTATAGTTTAAAGTATCTATGTAATTGTAAATAGTAAATACTATTTCCCTTATCTTACATAAGAATTTTTTATAAAACTTATCTAACTTTACCTTAATTTTATTTACAACTTTTTTTTGTTTAATATAGTAAATCTTTTGTATGGTAGTATAAATATCATTATATGTTAATTGCTTATTATTAACACTTCCTATTATTAACAAAGTAAAGAAAAATGCAAATACCTTATTCGTCATTTACTACCTTTCTTTGAAATTATGGCTGCCATTCTTTTGGCTGTTTTATCTCTTCTATATGAAAAGAAATTACCATCATATGTACAATAGTTATTTGTAAATATGTGCTTAGCATCTATACCACAATTTAATGCAATTTGTTTATTCATCTCCATATTATCTAAATAAATTTTAAATCCTCTATATATTATCATATTATTAAAATCAAGTAAAGATTTTAATATTTCTACAGTATCATTTTGTATTTCATAATTTTCTTTTGATATTCCTATACCAAAACAAACTAATATATCTTTTTTATCACATAAATATTTTTCTGTCATTAATTTAACACCACATTCTAATATCTTATGTGCACTGCCTCTCCAACCTCCATGTAAGACTCCAAATACTTCTTTTTTAGGATCTAACAAGAATATTGGTAAACAATCTGCATAAAAAGTTACTAAGGTATATGAACTATCATTAGAAATATATCCATCTATATTAGAAGTATCATACTTTTCATGTTTATCGTTTTTATCTATACATAAAATATTTGTACTATGTGTTTGTGTACCATATATATTCTTTTTATTTATACCTACTTTATCTAGAATTTTTTTTAAATTTTCAGGATCTTTCATATCGTTTGCTTCTTTTGTTGTCTGTATCGCAACATATCCATATTTAAAAAATTCATTAAATGTAATATATTCCATTATTTTTGCCTTCCTAATATTTTTAATATGAACTCTTCTAATTCTGTCCCTTTAGGTAATATACTTTTTAATTCATCTATATATTTATTCAAAATCTCTATAGTTTTTTCATATCCTAAAATATTTACAAAATTTGACTTATCTTCTTTATTATCACTGTCAAACACATCATCTTGTAACTGATATATTAGACCTAATAAATCAGCAATATGTAAGTATTTTTCATCTTGAATACCATAATTTATTAACACACAATTAAAACAAGCTCTAATTAAAGCACCTGTCTTATTATTATGTATTAGTTTAAGTGTATTTATATCTATTTTTTTGTTTTCGTATAGCATATCAAGATATTGTCCATATATCATACCTTTCATTCCTATACATTCTGTTAAACAGATTATTATACCATCCTTATTTTCTAATTTTTTAGATCTTGCAATTACGCTAAATGCTTCTGTTAAAAGTGCATCTCCTGTTAAAATACCTACAAAATGTCCAAATTTTTTATGTGTTGTAAGTTTACCCCTTCTATATGAATCATTATCCATACCAGGTAAATCATCATGAACTAAAGAATAGTTATGTATGTATTCTATAGCAATAGCTAAATCAACTATATCCCTATAGTCTTTACCTAAAGATTTTGCAACAAGTAAGACTAGAATAGGTCTAATTCTCTTACCACCTGATTCTAAAGAATATTTAAATGCTTGAAATAAATCATCATCTTTTTGATAGTATAGTAAACTTTTTTCTAATTCTTTTTCAAAATATTCTAACATTATTTATCCTCAAAATCTTCTAATTCATACTCATTATTTTTATCAATAATTTTTTTAACTTTACCACTAGCATCATCTAATATCTTATTAGCATCACTAATTATTTTTTTACTTTCTTCATAGATTTTAATTGCTTCATCTAAACCTATTTCTGCATCTTCTAATTTTTTTAAATTTTCTTCTAGTTTTTTTAATTTTTCTTCAAATGTTACTTTTTTTGCCATATTATCACTTTCTTTTTTTATAGAATGTCACTATTTTTCTATTGTATTCTCTCTCGTCTGACTTTACATACTCACCTATAGTATCTTCCATTTTTTCATACTTACCATGTTCACATATTATTACTCCATCATCTGAAAGAATATTGCATAAAGATATTTTTTCTACAGTCTTTTTAGTTAAATTTTCTCTATATGGTGGATCCATAAATATGATATCAAATTTTTCCTTCTTATTCTCTAGTATTTCTATTGCTCTTAACACATTATTCTTATATGCTCTACATTGGTCTTCAAGTCCTAATCTTTGTACATTATCAATAATTACTTTTAATGCATCTGTATCTTTTTCTATCATTATTGCCCGTCTAGCTCCTCTTGATAATGCTTCAAAGCTCATATTTCCTGTACCTGAATATAGGTCTAAAAAGTTTGCATTTTCAATTTTATCAAATAAGATGCTAAATATTGACTCTTTAACACGTTCTAATGTAGGTCTTGTATCCCTACCTTCTCTTGAAAGTATAATACGATTTTTTAATTTACCTGATGTTATTCTCATACATTATCTCCTATATACATTGCATCTCCTAAACTGAAAAATCTATATTTTTCTTTTACAGCTATATCATATGCATTGAATAAATTTTCTTTACCTGTAAAAGCTGAAATTAACATGACTAATGTTGATTTTGGCAAGTGGAAATTTGTTACTATTGCATCTACTATTTTAAAGTTATAGTCTCCGTATATGAAGATACCTGTTGAGCTTTTTTGTGCTATTAATTCTCCTTTTTCATTTAAAGATGATTCTAAAGTTCTAATAGATGTTGTTCCAATTGCAACTACTCTTCTACCTTCTTTTTTAGCTAAATTTACTTGTTCAGCTGTTTCTTTTGGTACTTCGTATTCTTCAGTATGCATAACATGATCTTCAATATTTTTACATTGTACAGGTCTAAATGTA
The DNA here is from genome assembly GCF_014892235.1 of Sneathia sp. DSM 16631. Classification (NCBI taxonomy): domain Bacteria; kingdom Fusobacteriati; phylum Fusobacteriota; class Fusobacteriia; order Fusobacteriales; family Leptotrichiaceae; genus Sneathia; species Sneathia sp. DSM 16631. The sequence goes on from NZ_JADBHL010000001.1 coordinate 198,186, forward strand.
CCAAGACCTACTGTTAAATATATTTCAGCTATTATTACACCCTTTTCCCTTATTTTTTCTAATAATTCTTTTGTAAAATGTAGTCCTGCTGTTGGTGCAGCAACAGATTCACCTTCTTTTGCATAGACAGTTTGATATCTATTTTTATCTTCTAATTTTTCCTTAATATATGGTGGTAGTGGTAATTCTCCTAATTCATCTAATATGGCTTCAAATACACCTTCATAATGAAATTCTACTACCCTATTACCATCATCTTTAATTTCCAATAATGTTAGTGATAACTTATCCTTTAAAAAAGTTAATGTATCTCCAACTTTTAATCTTTTAGCAGGTTTTAACAGTACTTCCCACTTATTTAGACCCAGTCTTTTAAGTAATAGGCACTCTATTACTACACCATTTTCTTTATGACCGATAAGTCTAGCTGGTATAACTTTGGTACGGTTAATAACCATTACATCTCCTTTTTTTAAGTAATCTATTAAATTATAGAAATGTTTGTGTTCTATTTTACCAGTTTTTCTATTTAATGCTAACAATCTTGAGTGATCTCTTGGTTCAACTCCATGTTGTGCGATTAATTCCTTCGGTAAATAAAAATCAAAACTTTCAATATCCATTTTCTAACCCCTTCTATATCTACATATTATCACTCTATCATGATTATCTAAATCTTTGTATGTATTAATATCACAATATGAAAATTCTTCTAAAATCTTACATACCGCTTCTTTTTGCTTATATCCAATCTCAAAAGCAAGTATACCGTTATTTTTTAAATATTCTCTTGCTTCATTTGCTATTTTATAATAAAAATACAAGCCATCAGATTTAGCAAATAGTGCTTCATGTGGTTCATGTATATATGTATCTAGCCCTATATTCTCAATTTCTTCATTTGAAATATATGGTGGATTTGAAACAATAACATCAAATTCATGAAAACTTACATTTGAAAATATATCTGATTTTAGTATTTTTACATTCTTAGCACTTAAATCTTCCTTATTTTTTCTTGCAACATCTATAGCTTTTTCTGATATATCTACTGCCAGAACTTTACTATCAGGTAATTCAAGAGCTAAAGTTATACCTATTGCTCCAGAACCTGTACCTATATCTAGGATTATAGAGTTTTTATCTGCTATTTTTATTACTTTTTCTACCAAATTTTCAGTATCATACCTAGGTATTAATACACCCCTATCTACATAAAAATCTCTTCCATAAAAATTTTGTTGATTTATTATATACTGATAGGGTAACTTATAAATTGCTATCTTTTTTAGCATTTTTCTGATTTTTTCTTTTTGATCATCATCTATTTTTTTATCATAACTCATAAAAAGCATTAGTCTATCAATTTTCATTACATTTGAGAAAATTAACTCTGCTATCAATGCTGCCTCATTAATATTATGTTTTTTTAAGTAAACAATAGAGCTATCAAGCAATTGTTTTATTTCATTTTCTTCTTTTACATCTTCTTGCATGCATCTTTTTATTATTTCTTTTTGCTCTTTTGATAATTTTTCATCATATTTTGCATAAAGCATAATTCTATCTAAATTAAGTGCCTTTGCAAAAAGTTTTTCAGCTTCTAATCTGGGATTTTTTATTCCTTTTTTTGTATAATATGTCTCAGTTTTTTTTAGAAGCTCTAACAATGTTTCCATTATTCATCTCCAACTGTTTGTAGTAGTTCTGCTTGGTTATATGCAATTAATGCATCTATCATTTCATCTAAATCTCCATCTAAAAAGTCTTCTAATCTATGTAATGTTAGTTTAATTCTATGATCAGTTACTCTTCCTTGTGGGAAGTTATATGTTCTAATTTTTTCTGATCTATCTCCCATACCAACTTGTGATCTTCTTTGACTTTCTATTTCTTTTCTTTGTGTTTCTCTTTCAAGATTAAATAATTTTGATGCTAATACTTTCATAGCAGCTTCTTTATTCTTTATTTGAGATCTACCATCTTGTGATGTTACTACTATACCTGTAGGTTTATGAGTAATACGAACTGCAGAATCTGTTGTATTAACGTGTTGTCCACCTGCACCAGATGATCTGTATGTATCGATTATTAAATCACTTGGGTTAATTTCTACTTCTGTAATATCTTCAACTTCTGGCAATACTGCTACAGTTATTGTAGATGTATGTATTCTACCTGAAGATTCTGTATCTGGAACTCTTTGTACTCTGTGAACACCACTTTCAAATTTAAGTCTTGAATAAGCACCTTGTCCTTTAATCATAAAGGTAATTTCTTTTAATCCTCCAACACCAGTTTCATTTTTATCTAAAACTTCTGTCTTCCATCTATGACGTTCTGCATAACGTGTAAACATTCTAAAGATATCTGAGGAAAATAATGCTGCTTCATCTCCACCAGCTGCTGCTCTAATTTCTACTATTACATTTTTTTCATCATTAGGATCTTTAGGCAATAGAAGAATTTTTAGTGAATCTTCTATTTGAGGTATTTCATTTTCAAGAGAATTAATTTCTTCTTGCATTATTTCTTTCATTTCATGATCTTTTTCATCTTTAATATCTTGTTTTAAATTTTCTAATTCTTCACTCTTTGCCTTATACTCTTTATACTTTTCAACAATATCGCTTATTGCGTTTAATGCCTTATTGTATTCCATTAACTTTTTAGGATCTTCTATAACCTTAGGATCCATTAATAGGGCATTTAGTTCATCGTATTTTTTTACTACTTCTTCTAATTTTTGAAACATATCTATCCTTTCTATTTACGGTAATATCTTACAATCTACCAATTTTCCGTCTTCAAATTTAAGTTCGGCTATTATTTCTTCGTTTTTATACTCTAAACCATTTTCATATGATATTGTAGTGTGCTTTATATATTCAATACCATTTTTATCACTTACTAAGTCTCCAAATTCTTGTTCTTCACCATTTTTTATCTTTGATATTATAGGTACAAAAACACCGTCAATAAAGTCTCCATATTCTACTACAGATTGTTTTTCTTTAGGGTAGTACTCAATTATCGGATTTAATTCAGAAGTTAATTTTCTATCTGTTCCCTTTATATATGCATAACCTTCACTGTCTAATTGTATATATGGTAAAACTTTAAGTATAACCTCTGAGGGTTCATCATCATCTTTTTTTGGACCATTATTATCTTTTACATTATCATCAAATATTTTATGAAATTCCGTAGTTGTTTCATCATCTAATTTTTTTGCATTTTCAATTTTTCTTATACATTTAAAATCTTTAATATCATTTTCAAAATATGTAGTTGTTAATTTAAAATATTCTTTAGGATCTGGAAGTGCAAACTTACCATCTTCTTCTAAGACTGGGTGCAATAGGTATACAGTTTTTCCTCTTAGAAGTTTTGCATCCTTATAGTTATACATAACTTTTAATAAGTAAGTCCCTAGTACATAAACACTACCATCTTTTTCTACTAAATTTAATTCTTTTAGCTTTATATCTTTAAACTTAACACCATGTAATTTTAAGTATAGCTTATCTGCATTTTCATTTACTGATGAACTAGCATACATATCATTTACATCCTCTACATTTTTGTATGGACCTATATTTGCAAGTGCATTAAAAGATAAAAATATACTAATTATTAATATTTTCCAATTCATCTAAACTTTTAAATCCTTTCTTACATATTATTTTAGAATAAATTTCTTCAACTAAATTATATTTTAATGAGCTTATGTAATTGTAGTAAAGGGTATTAGTCTTTACTGAATAAGTACTATGTTCTCCTCTTAGGTACGTTCTAATTGAAGCTAGTTTTCCTTCATCATTAGTATCAATTGCTCTTGCAACACGTGAGATTTTAGGATATTTCTCACTAAACTCTATTTCCCATTTCATAATGATTGCTTCTATTTTATCGATTATTTCTTCATTTTCAATGTTTTTTTTAGGTAAATATTCTTTTATCTTTTCATATTCATCTTTATGCGTATATTGCATCATATATGCATATTTTTCAAATAAAGGATTTCTTTTATTACGCTTGTATTCTTCCAAGTCATCTAGATAACTTTTTAATATATCTTCATTTAAGCTTTCCCATTGGCTTTTTCTTGTTAAAAAAAACTCTTCACGGTTATCTTGACAACTTGCTCTACCTCCAGTATTTTTAAGATTTGTAAAATATGACCATTCAATTTCTACTATTTTATCTACTAATTCTTCCATTATTTATCACTCCAAAAACCTAAATCTCTAATTTCATCATTATCTATTCTTGATTGAATAATAGGTCCATAATATCCTAAATAATCACTTACACGTATTATGATTTCTTCTTCTTCTAATTTATCTATTATATCACTACATATACTTTCAATAATACTTATCTTTTCATCATTAGTCGTATTTACATCTACTAATTTTGTATAGAAATCATATGCCTTCTTGTCTATAGTTCCAAGCATTTTATGATACCACTTATAGTAAGGGCAATATTTCTTATGGATTAAGAAGTATAGCTCTATTGTCTCTTCAATAAATTTAGATAATGCTTGATTACATGCAACCATTTCCTTTCTCTTTAGACAACGGTTATAGTTATATAACCCCTCACGTGAGGCATTCATACATCTTGTAGCTATTCTATTGTATCTAATATCTCTAGGATAAAATTTAACCTTTTCTCTAACACTTGATATTATACCTAATTCATCAATAAATATCTTACCATTTGTAAAAGATGATAATAGATATTCTGGTATATTTAAATAATCTGTATCTTTTTTAGGACCTCTTATACTTCCAAGAAAACTGTATATGTAATCATCAACATTTAATATACCTCTTCTGTCATTAGACCAAACAGTCTTAGTCTTTTCGTACTTTTCATTATATATGAGTTTTTTTAATTCATCCCCATATTTTTCATAATCTTCACTACTTAACCATATACATGGTTGATCTGAATAATCATGGTCATGTGAATACTCATCATCAAATCCATAACATTCTGACCCGTAGCCTATAAGGCCTGCAGATATTTTTATATCATATTTTCTAAGTTTTGGCAAAATATTATTAAAAAAATTATTTTCTGCTAAATCTATTCCCTTCATTTCTTCTTTCTCATTTCTATTGTTTCTTCAACCATATCAACATTTTGTTTTACTTTTTCATAATTTACGCTGCCTCTTCCAAATGATGCTTCACATATGAATAAAACTTTTTTAAATAATTCCAATGCTTTTTCTAATTTACCTTGGTTATAGAAAGCAACTGCTAGATTATTAATAGCTGCTGAGTACATTGCATGTCCCTTACCTACTTCTTTTTCATATATGCTAAGGCATGTCTTAATACATTCATCAGACTTTTCATCTTCACCTAAACCTCTATATGCTATTGCCATATTATTATACGTAGTTGCTAATGCAATTTTGTATTCTGGTAATTTTTTTAATATTTCAAGACTTATTAAATGTAATTTAATAGCCTTATCCATTTGATTTGTATCTTGATAGTATAGTCCTAAATTATTACAAACACTTGCATATTCATATCTATCCTTTATGCCATACTTATCATATATTGCTAAAACTTCCTTATACAATACTTCTAACTTATCAATATCTCCCTTAAATCTTAATACTTCAGCTAAATTTAAAGTTGTAGTTGCATAAGCAATAGATTCTTTACCAAACTTGTTTTCTATTATACCTCTTGCTTGTGTTAATGCGTGTATTCCTGTATCATACTCTCCTATATACTTAGATGTACCACCTAATTCATTTAACATCTTTATTGTGCTATTTGAATCTTGCCCATACACATCTATTGTATATTCTAGCATCTTTTTTAATAACGCAACTTCTTCTACTGTCTTACTTTCACGTATTAAAACTTCTCTTTCTTTTTCCATTTCATGTATTTTATCTATCTTTTCTCTAATAGTCATAATCAACACCACCCATCTGTAAATTCAATAAGTTGTTTTGCAATATTAGGTTCAAATGATGAATGTCCTGCAGCATCTACAAATATTAATTTACAATTATTCATTTTTTTAGCTAATTGATAAGCCCCACTAGGTCTACAATCAATATCATATCTACCATGGCAAATTAATGTCTTAATATCTTTTATCTTATCTACATTGTTTAGTATGTAGTTTTCAGGAATAAATGAATTGTTATAGAAATAATGGCATTCTAGTCTTGCAACTGCTATATCATAATCTGTTACTTCACTAGGAAGTTCCATAGGATATAGTCTGATGCAACTGCTTTCCCAATCGTTCCAATATTTTGCATATTTAGAAACAACTTCTTTATCACTAGAACCTAAATATTTCATATAGCTTCCTACTATATCTTTTCTTTCTTCTTCACTTAATACTGATATATATTTTTCAAATTCATAAGGGAAGTATTGACCTGCTCCTCCACAGTATAGCCAATCAACATCTTCTCTACGTGCTAAAAATATACCTCGTAGTATCATTCCAGAAACCCTATCACTATGATTAATTGCATAAACTAAACTTAGTGTAGTTCCCCAACTTCCACCAAAAAGTATCCATTTTTCTATTCCTAAATGTTTTCTTAATTTTTCCATATCTTCAACTAAGTCAAATGTTGTATTCTCTTTTAATTCAACAAAAGGCTTAGATCTACCTGATCCTCTTTGATCAAATATTATTATTCTATATTTATCTTTATTGAAAAATTGTCTTGCAATTTCACCACTGCCACATCCTGGACCACCGTGTACAAATACTATAGGTAATCCTTCCTTATTACCACATTCTTCAAAGTATATTTCATGTATATCTGAAACTTTTAAATATCCTTTGTTATATGGTTCTATTTTTTCATATAAATTCATTTTAATCACCATGTTTATTCTAACATATTTTTTAACTTTAATGAATTAAAAAATAACTAGAGATAAGAATTTATCACTAGTTATTTATATCTTTTGTAGTTCTATTCTTTTGTTTTAAATATTGGTCTATTTGATTTTAACTCTTTTTCTGTTATTATCTCTATAATATTCAGCATTATCGGGTAAATTATCATAATTTTTATATCGTGATTTTGTAAAATGTGGCAATGCAGTATTAGTTATTTTTATTTCTAAGTTTTTATTTTCTGTTTGTATTACAATTTCTTTATTATTAAATTGTTTGTACCAATTATATATTTCTTTTATTTTATTCATTGTTTGTTTTCCTTTCTAAAAAATTTAAAGCAAAAAAAGACCAAACTATTTTTATAATTTAGTCTTTTAATTTACTTTTAACTTTTAACATCGCTATGATAAGACCCAGATTAAGTATAACTGTGTGTGTATGTCCGTCTAGTATATTTCCAACCCGTACTCTCGGTAAGAGAACACACATCTCTGAAACCTTATTTATTTCTATATTTATTATATCATTTTGTCTAATAAATTCAAGACTAAATTTAATTATTCAATTCTATTAGTTATTTTTATTTCTAAGTTTTTATTTTCTGTTTGTATTACAATTTCTTTATTAGTAAATTGTTTGTACCAATTATATATTTCTTTTATTTTATTCATAGTTTTTTCCTTTCTAAAAAATTTAAAACAAAAAAAGACCAAACTATTTTTATAATTTAGTCTTTATTAACTTTTAGCATTTCATTTTTTCAAATACTTGCCATAGTATGCCCAGATTAAGTTTAACTGTGTGTGTATGACGGTTCAGAGTATTTCCAACCTGCTCTGACAGTAAGAGAACACACATCTCTGAAACCTTATTTATTTCTGTATTTATTATATCATTTTGTATAATAAATTCAAGACTAACTTTAATTATTCAATTCTAATTGTGCTTTTAATTATTATCTTTCCCAATCGTCATCATAACTTCTATTTTTCCAATTGCTCCACATATCAATTGTTTGCTTTTCTTTTTTTATTTCTTCAATACTCTTATTTAACGCTTCGTGATAATCATAGTTTTTATCTATCTTTGCAACTTCTTCTAGTTTTTCTTGCTTTTCAATGTCAAATGAAAAATATTTTAGTTCATCATTTACATATTCGTAAATATTTTTAACGTGTTCAACTATTTGAGTATCTTTATATCTTTTATTAGTTTTTTCTTGTATAAATGTTTCAAGATATTTTTTATCAATTACATCAAATTCAACAGGTATATCTGAATAACCAGCATCTATTAAACCTAAATGTAATATTTTATTTTCTTTTGTTTGTATGAAAAAATGTTGTGATTTTAAGGTAGAATCATATGTATTTTCTACCAATATTGCATTTTCCAAATTTTTCATAAATTCTTCAAAATTATTTATTCTATTTTTTACACTTTCTAACATTTTGAAATTATTTTTTAATATTTTTTTATAAAATACATTGTCATCATCAATATTTTTAATTAATTTAATTAAATCTGTTCCAATCAATTTAGTGGCTTTTTCTTCAATATATTGTAAGCCTAATAAATGTGGCAATGCAGTATTAGTTATTTTTATTCCTAAGTTTTTATTTTCTGTTTGTATTACAATTTCTTTATTATTAAATTGCTTGTACCAATTATATATTTCTTTTATTTTATTCATAATTTATTTTCCTTTCTAAAAAAATTAAAACAAAAAAAGACCAAACTATTTTTATAATTTAGTCTTTTAATTTACTTTTAGCTATTCAACTACCGCTATGGTCAAACCCAGATAAAGTATAACTGTGTGTGTATGTCCGTTCAGAGTATTTCCAACCTGCTCTGACAGTAAGAGAACACACATCTCTGAAACCTTATTTATTTCTGTATTTATTATATCATTTTGTATAATAAATTCAAGACTAAATTTAATTATTCAATTCCAATTGTGCTTTTAATTATTATCTTTCCCAATCGTCATCATAACTTCTATTTTTCCATTTGCTCCACATATCAATTGTTTGCTTTTCTTTTTTTATTTCTTCAATACTCTTATTTAACGCTTCGTGATAATCATAGTTTTTATCTATCTTTGCAACTTCGTCTAGTTTTTCTTGCTTTCCAGTGTCAAATGAAAAATATTTTAGTTCATCATTTACATATTCGTAAATATTTTTAACGTGTTCAACTATTTGAGTATCTTTATATCTTTTATTAGTTTTTTCTTGTATAAATGTTTCAAGATATTTTTTATCAATTACATCAAATTCAACAGGTATATCTGAATAACCAGCATCTATTAAACCTAAATGTAATATTTTATTTTCTTTTGTTTGTATGAAAAAATGTTGTGATTTTAAGGTAGAATCATATGTATTTTCTACCAATATTGCATTTTC
>NZ_JADBHL010000001.1:207603-225585 GCF_014892235.1 Sneathia sp. DSM 16631
TATTTTCTTTTGTTTGTATGAAAAAATGTTGTGATTTTAAGGTAGAATCATATGTATTTTCTACCAATATTGCATTTTCTAAATTTTTCATAAATTCTTCAAAATTATTTATTCTATTTTTTACACTTGATATAGTATTAGGATTATTTATAAATATTTCTTTAAAAATATCTTCATCATGTAATGTTTTTATTTTATGTATTAATTCTCTAACAGGTATTTTATTTTTAACACCTATATAATGTATGCCTAATAAATGTGGCAAAGCTTTATTATTAATTTTTATTTCTAAGTTTTTATTTTCTGTTTGTATTACAATTTCCTTGTTATTAAATTCTTTGTACCAATTATATATTTCTTTTATTTTATTCATTGTTTGTTTACCTTTCTAAAAAATTACAACAAAAAAGACCAAACTATATTTCTATAATTTAGTCTTTTAATTTACTTTTAGTATTCCGTTTTTTCAACAACTTACCACAGTAGACCCAGATTAAGTATAACTGTGCGTGTATGTCCGTCTAGTATATTTCCAACCCGTACTCTCGGTAAGAGAACACACATCTCTGAAACCCTATTTATTTCTGTATTTATTATATCATTTTGTATAATAAATTCAAGACTAATTTTCTAAATAACGAATTTTTTTACATTAAATTTTCACCCAAATTAAATAACGGTAACATTATTGCTAAAACAATTAGTCCTACAAAGTTAGTCCTACAAAGATAGCTATTATTAGTATGGATATAGGCTCTAGAAACTTTAGATATATTTTAACTTTTATTTTCTAAGCTCTTAATCCCTGTATTGTTCAACTTTTCAATTGACATAAGCTGGGTTCTAGCAAGCACAAGTAATTCATTCAGGCTTGCATAGTCTCTCATATTACCCTTTAAGTTAGGATTTTCTTCACGCCACTGTTTAGATCTCTTGTTAAATAAGGCAACATTTAGCATATCTGCTTCACTAATTGAATCTGTATGAATTTTATAATTAATCTTAGAAATTTCTCTATTCAAATTCCAACCTAACGATAGCTTAGAATTTTCATCTGACTTAAGTCTTTTATAATCTTGAATTACATACATCTTAAACTCAGCAGAAATCCATGAAGCAAATTCAAAGGCAATATCTGTATGTGCAAATGTACCGCCATATCTTCCACCTTTTGAGATAATTCCGATTGCTTCTGTTTTCTCTACCCATTTCTTTGGAGATAATGTAAAGGTATTATATCCAGCTTCAGATTTAATTCGGTCGAATTCGACCGAATTGAAATTCATATTATTTAAGCTTCCCCATAAACCAAGAAATTCAATTGTATCTTTTCTTCTCATCCAATTTTTTATTACATCACTTGGCTCATCACTTTTATATCTAGAAATATCCGTTAGACTTATGTAGTCATTTTTAAAGTCTTTAGTATAAATTTGAATAGCAAACCCTTTTGCTTCGATTGTATCTTTTTTTGTCTTAGATATGCAAATTCCCCCTTTATTCTGATATTAAGAATTTATCACTAGTTATTTATATCTTTTACATTAAATTTTCACCCAAATTAAATAATGGTAACATTATCGCTAAAACAATTAGTCCTACAAAGATAGCTATTATTAGTATGGATATAGGTTCTAGAAACTTTAGATATATTTTAACTTTATACCTTAATCTGTTATTTAATATTACAGTTAGTGTATTAAATGTTTTAGATAAATCTGCCGTCATATCTGCTATTATAATATAGCTTTTGTATTCTTCGTCAAAAAAGCTTGAGTTATTAAAAGCATAATTTATACTATCACCTTTTTCTATTCTTTTGTATATCCTATTTAATTCATTTCTAAATACTATATTATTAGTATTCATTGATAACTTTAATGCTTCTAAGAATTCTATACCAGATGAAAACGATGCATACATATTTTGAGTAAAACTTAAAAGTATATACAACCTTACTATACCCACTTTGTATAGCATTCTATCTAATACACTTTTTTGTCTTAATATACAAAAATATATTACACCTGATAAGAATACAAAAAATATTGCTATCATTAACCTATACTTAATTAAAAAATTAGATATATTTATTACCACCATTGTTATTTTAGGTAAATTTTGTCCTAATTCTTGGTATATGTCTATAAATTTTGGAACTACTAATAGTAAAAGAACATTGAAAATAACGATGGCTGCTAATATTACCATGATGGGATAAATAAGGATAGAAATTACTTCTGATTTTAATTGTGATATGAAAGTATATTTTTCTTTTAAAAGCTTAAAGCACTTCTTCAGATCACCCGTTTTTTCTCCCGTTTTAACAAACGATAAGAATTCTTTATCTGTTGAAATACAACTAAAAGCTTCATCTAAATTTTTACCTTTTTCTAACAGATACTGTAACTTCATTACTTTTTCTCTTTTTTTACCTTTAAATGATCTTTTAAGAATTCCTATTGCTTCTAATAAGTTGATATCTCCTTCAATTAAATCACTTAATTGTTCAGAAAATTTTTTTCTAAATGCAAAATCACTCATACTATACCTACTTCTAATTCCATATATACTTCTCTTTGAACATTAGCCTTACTCTTATATGTAAAAAGACTACCTATTATTGGTATATCTCCTAGTATAGGAGTCTTACTTGTTGTCTTATCTGTGACTAAGTTAATAGTACCCCCTATAAATATACTCTTCTTATCTTCAACATTCACAACTGTTTCTATTACATTTTGTTTTTTTGTTTCACGAGACTTAAAATTACTAATCTCTGCTTTTATCTTTACCTCGACATAATTAGTGTCTAAATTTTGCTTTATTTTTGGTAAAACTTCTAATATTATACCTGCTTCTCTTGACATAGCATTTTCTTTTTTATCACCCTTAACTATTAAAACAGTTTCGTCAGTTACCTTAAACATCCCTTTATTACCATCAACTACTAATATATTGGGACTTGATTTTAATACTATTTCACCTTTTTCTTTTAGTGCATCTATATTTACATCAAATATTTTTGAACTATTTCTTAATAAGTTAGTAAAACTCAAATTACCTGCCAAGAAATCTGAAACTGCACCTATTATTGAAAAATTTGAATTAAATTTCCAATTGAATCCTATTCTATCAAATAGATTTTTACTTGTATCTATTATATTTAACTTAACTAATACCTGTTTTTTCATAATATCTATTTGCTCTATTAAATCTTTAATATCTTCTACGTCTTTTTGCTTACCTGATAATATTAAAAAGTCATCAATACCCTTAACTTTTACATTATTAATACCCATTAAAACTGGTATTACATCATTTGCAACCTTATTTTTTAATTTATACACTACATTTTTATCAACAAATTCTCTTGTAATACTATTATTTAACTTACTTTCTACCGTCACTTTAGTAATAGGGATAAATATGTTATTTGCTTCTTTTTCCATTTTTTTAGTAGTGTAAGAAAAGCAAATATTTGAAAAAAGTAACATTACAAAAAATATTCTTTTAATCATTTACACCACCTTTTTTTCTATATACCCTAAATTTAATATCTGATTGTCTTGATTTACACTTAAACTGAATTTAGATGTATCTATATGTTTAGGTATCTGATTTATGTAGTATAAAAATCTTCCTAATGAACTTAAATCCCCTTTTAACTGCACATTTGAATAGCATAAACTATACTCAAAAAAATTGCTAAATTGTTGCTTTTTTGTTATTTTAATTAATTTTAAACCACTTTTACTTGCTAAACTGTACATTATTTTTTTAAATTCATCTTCTGTTATTACATAATCTTCCAACTTATTTTTTATGTCAGAAATTTTATTATTATTCTCAATAACTTTTGTTTCAAGACTATTTTTCTCATTTACTAAATCTTTTATTTGTAACTCATCTGCTTTTATATTATTTAATATATTTTTGTTGTATAAAAATTTTGTCATATACTTTGTTTTTTTAGTATTGAAGATTAATACTGATGAGAATATCGAAAGTGTTATAAAGCACATACCAATATATTTTTCTATATACTTAGTCATTTAAACCCTCCTTTAGTATCTTAAAACCTATCCTATCATTTTCACTTACTAAGTAATCAATAGTGAAGTCTTTAAAGTTATTAATTACACTGTTATAGTCGTCTGCTTGTCCTTCAACTATTAGTGTATTATTTATATATTCAATACTTTTTAAGTCTATGCCCTTTTTGGTATAAGATATTATATCCTTAATTAAAGTATAGTATTCAGTATTTTTAATTTCTAAACTTAAATCTTGTACAACTTCATTTTCACTTATCTCTTTTTCCAATTTTTTTATATACTCTTTAGTATTTAATATATCTGCGTCTATTTTACCTTTTTTTACCCTATTTACTTGTATACTCTTTTCTAATTTATCAGTACTATACAAGATTGTTGTTGTTATGTAGCTAGAGATAAGGAACATAGCAGAAATTAATATTAATATCTGATCTTTTTTTAATAAATTTATGGCATATATTTTCCTTATTTTCACCTTTTCGATTATATCGAAAATTTCTTCTATATTCTCTTTTCTTACATAAATACTTCTTATACCGTTATAGTCAAATTCATCACTTAAACATACATCTATTTTTTCAATTTTTTTATCCTTGATATGTAAGCTACTTTTTTCTCCTAAATATATTATTTCTTCATTCAACATAGACAATATATCTTGAAATTCTACTAACTTTCTAATTTTGAAGTTATAGAAAGTGAATATGTCGATATAGTATTGACTTTCATAAGCTTCAAAATCAAGTATTAAATATATCTTTTCTTTTTTGTCTAAACTACACTGAAATATTATATCTTCCAAGTCTTTTTCTAATTCTATTAACTTAAAATAGTATATCTTTTCTTTACATTTTAGAAAAATCTCATCTTTCTTTGCAAATATTTTAATCATTTTTTACCTCATCTAAATATACAATTTCTTGACTAATTGGGACTAATTTACCACTTCTTCTTGAAAAGCTTATCTTTTCTCTAATCTTTATAGGTATGTCTAAAACACTTTTTGAATAATATGCGTAAATAGTCCCATAATCAACCTCTCTTTTTAAAGGTAAACTCAATGATCTTCTACTAGATGTCTCCACTTTTTGTACTGTATAGCCTCCTATACTTTTTTTGTAAATATCATATATTAAAAAGTCTAAATCTGTTACTCTTCTTGTCTTATACTCATATTTAGGATCTTCAAAAAATATATAGTTACCCTCAAATTCAATTTCATCATTTTCACCTGAACCTGAAACTAATATTTTTTCAGTAATTTCTCTTGTACCAATGCACATATTAAAATATGCACCCCTATTTGTCCCATAATCAGTATATGAACTTCCAATATTTTTCAAACGTACATATGATAAATATCCTCTATTATTTAAAATATTTACCTGACGCTTTTCTTTTTTTATTAATCTTTTCTTCAATATATTCTTATCAATCTTGTACTTATCAATTTTACTAATCCTATTCTTCTCATGAACATACTCAAAGAAACCATAAGATACTATAGATAAAATTGATAGCATTATTAAAATATATATTAAAGATGATCCCATATTTTTCTTTTTCATTTTAGACTCATCACCCTATTGTATTTCTTCCCCTTTATTTCAAATTCAATACTTACTTTATTCTCAGTTTTAAAAATATTACTTCTATCAAAAGAAAATAGCTTATCTGCTTGCCTATACTTATTACTATATACTTTTAAAACCTTATTCTCTAATTTTAAAACTACATCATCTAATACTATGCTATTACTTGTTACTTCAACGTTGTTATCTATTACAACCATATATGCTATTTTATCTAACACCTTATTTATCTCATATGAACTAATGTCCTTATTTATATCTTTTCTTGTAAAATAGCTTCTTTTCAAAAAAACTGAGCATATTACTAAAAATGTAAAAAATATTAGTGTTACAATAAAATACTCGATTAAGATAACGCCTTTATTACGGTATGTATACGTCTTCATATTCACCCACCTTAATAATATATATACTCTCATCGGTAAATAAAGAATATGTTGTACTCGTCTTCTTATACGTCACATCCCTATCTCTTCGTACATAGCTCAAAAACTCTGAATAATTAAGGCTTTTTATCTCCTCCAACTTATTTTTCTCTTTTATTCTTTTGTTTATAGCGATATTTATACGATTTTTTGTCTTACTTGTCTTACCTAATGTATTGGAAATAGGTATTAAAGCTAAGGAAATAATAACCAAAGAAAGTAAGCTCTCTATTAACATTTCTCCCTTGTTTTTCATAAAACTCCTAAATTAAATATACAAAATGCTAAATATATCATTGGTGCAAATGCAATATACCCCCTTATTCTTCTTAATATCAATATATATATTGCTGAGAATATGTATAAGATATTATAGAATTTTAATACAAACATAATATCAGTGCTACAAAAAAATAGACCAACTGTTACAAATAGCTTTATATCTCCCAAGCCTATTATTTCTTTTTCTAAATATGTTTCAACTAACATTTGAATGAATATAGGGAATATAAAAATACTGATAGCTAAATACATATTAAGTAATTTGTTTGTAAGTAATATTCTAATAATTGATAAAAATAAGAGAATTAAAAATGATTTTTCTGGAATAATCCTTCTTACTATATCCATATAGCAAGAATATAGAAATGTGATATGGAATATGATATCTACGATGTGTATCATTGAATTTGATTAGGTCCAACTGTACCTTTTAATTCATCAGGTGTTGTTATTTCAGCTGTTACTACACCCTTATCGAATTTTAAAGTACCAGTAACTCTACCAGATTTAAATGCACCTTGTTCTGTTGCACCAATTTTTAATGATTTTAAATCACCATAACTTGTTAATACAGCAGCAATATTATTCAATGCTTCCTTTTCAGTTATTTCAGTACTTAAAACATGATTATTAAGCTCTGATACTGCTGCAATTACCCTAGTCTTATTCGCCCTATCGATGTACTTAGTCACCTTAGGTATTGCGATTGTTGCAATTAATGACATGATTGCCATGACAGCTATTACTTCAATTAAAGTAAAACCGTGATTACGTTTTTTTTGTATTTTCATACAAATCACCCCTTTTAAATTTTTGTATCCCTATACTATCACAAAAATTTTACCCTGTAAATTTAAAAGAATATATGCTTACCTAGTTTAAAAATTAAAAATATATATGCTTCTTTAAAATCAATAGCCAATTTTACTACAAAAAAAAATCAATATTAAAATTGATTTTTTTCATATAATATATTTTCTATATCATTATTTGTAAAATCTATATTTTGGAAATTAATATAGTTTCGTATATTATCCTTATGTAAGTTATTTGTCATTATTAAATAATTATCATATATAAGTCCGTACTCATCTAACTTATTTAACTTAACATATATGGCATCTTCAAAATCAAATGTTATCATATTACCATTTTCTAAATGAAATACAAATATTCTTTTAAATATTTCATCCTCCTCATAATCATATTCCTCTACAGAAACAAAACCTTTATACAAAAAATCTGCATTTTTTCTATCAAGTATAACTATATATTTATCATTAAAATTATCTTTCATCTCTTGTAGGGCCAAAAAATATGAATTCATAACTATCAGCTCCTTATCGTCATCTAGTATAAGTGTAACATGAGAATTAAAAATGTCAATGTACAAAAAAAGGTTAAATCTTTTGACAAGACTTAACCTATATATCACTTATTATTTAGCTACATAATTTACTACTAATAATGGATCAATTTTAATTCCAGGTCCCATTGTTAATGAAATAGCAACAGTTCTTAAATATTGACCTTTTGAAGTTGCTGGTTTTAATTTAATTATTTGTCCTAAAGCAACTTTAAAGTTTTCAATAACTTTTTCTTTTTCAAAATCAACTTTTCCTAAAGGTAAATGTATAGATCCTAATTTGTCTACTTTAAATGCAACTTTACCTTTCATAAATTCTTCAACAGTCTTTGAAATATCAGTTGTAACTGTTCCTGATTTAGGGTTAGGCATTAAACCTTTAGTTCCTAATATCTTACCTAATCTACCTAATTTTGGCATCATATCAGGTGTAGCTATAACTAAATCAAAATCAAACCATCCTTGTTGAATCTTTGCAACATATTCATCGTCTCCAGCATATGTAGCTCCTGCTTTTAATGCTTTTTCAATGTTTTCTCCTTGAGTTATTGCAAGTATTCTTATCTTTTTACCTGTACCATTTGGTAATACAACAGTACCTCTTACTTGTTGATCAGCATGTCTAGGATCTACTCCTAATTTAACTGCTAATTCAACAGTTTCTACAAATTTAGCACTTCTAGTTTCAAATAATAGTTCTAGTGCTTCTTCTGGTGTATATATCTTTAATTTATCTACTTTTTGAGAAATTTCGTTATATCTTTTTCCTCTTTTTGCCATCTAATTAATCCTCCTCTGTGGTCATTGGTATAAAACCTTCCACTTATTTACTAATCTTGTACTTTGATTCCCATACTTCTTGCTGTTCCAGCAATTATATTCATAGCTGTTTCAACACTACTTGCATTTAAGTCTGGCATTTTTAATTCAGCTATTTCTTTAATTTGATCCTTAGTTACAGTTCCTGCAACTTCTTTTTTAGAGTTATGAGCTCCTTTTTCAACTTTAGCGGCTTTCTTTAATAAATCTGATGCAGGTGGTGTCTTCAATTTAAATGTGAAACTTCTGTCAGAATATACAGTAATTTCAACTGGTATAATGAATCCCATCTTATCTTGTGTTTGTGCATTGAACGCTTTACAAAATTCAGGAATATTTATTCCTTTAGGTCCTAATGCTGATCCAACTGGTGGAGCTGGATTTGCTTTTCCTGCACTTATTTGTAATTTAACTTTGTCTACTACTTCTTTAGCCATTTAAATTATCCTCCTTTGTGGTAATTGAAATATTCTCCCACTTAAATATTACTTTTTAATTTGATCAACTTTCAATATTGGCTTTGCTTTCTCATTAAGAGTTGATACCATAACTTCTTCCTTATCCTTATAAATTTCTAATATTGTTCCAGTGTTACCTAGGTAATCACCATCAATAATATCAACAACATCTCCAACTTTTAATTTTTCTAATTTTTCAGAAGCTTTAACTACTGTAGTTTTAACCATTTTCATGATTCTTTCAACTTCTTCATCAGACATAGGTATAGGATCTGAACCAACACCAACAAACCCTGTAACACCATTGGTATTACGCACTGCATACCATGCTTCACTATCAACATGATAATTTAATGAGTTTTCTGTTTCTTCTAATGTTGTCTTCATTTCTACCATTACATAACTTGGAAATAGTTTTCTATAAGTAATAACTCTTTTACCTCTTTTTTCTTCTTCGACTTCTTCTTCTGGGACAAAAATTCTAAAAACTCTATCCAACATATCCAGAGATTTCACTCTATTTTTTAAATCGTCTCTAACTTTTTTTTCATAACCAGAATATGTATGAATTAAATACCATTTATTTTCGCATTTCATTCATCTCACCTCTATTTAATTAAACTTCTTAATAATGTTGTTGCATTCTTTATAATCAAATTAAATGCAAAGTCAAACATTATTATCATAATAGCAATAAATGCAGTAATTAATAGAACGATTATAGTAACTTGAACTACTTCTGAAGCACTTGCCCATGTTACCTTCTTATACTCATCTACTATTCTAGTTAGAAGATTCTTTTTCTTTTCATCTTTCATATTATACTCCATAAAATAAAATGGCAGGCCAGATAGGACTCGAACCTACAACACTCGGTTTTGGAGACCGATGCTCTACCAATTGAACTACTGGCCTAACTACTACTTAACTTCTCTGTATAGAGTGTATTTCTTTAAAACTGGATTATACTTTCTTAATTCCAATCTTTCAGGATGTGTCTTTTTGTTTTTAGTTGTCACATAGTGTCTCAACTTTGTTTCTGTGCATTCCAAAATTACTTGTACTCTCATTTTTATTCCTCCCAATCAAATTATTTGTATTGGTAATACAGACGTTGTATAAATTCAACAAACTATAATAACACATAATAATAAGGTTTGTCAAGCGTTGACTATGTCTATTTTAAGGCTATACTATATATTATAGGAAGAAGTGAGGGATTTTATGGAATTAAATTTATTAAACCAATATCTTTTAGTGTCTACATTTGAAAAGTTAAGACACTGTAAACATTTTGAAAATTTTGATGTTCAAGTTAAAAAAGCTTATTTAAATCAAAAAATCAAAGATGTCTCCCTAGGTTTTTACAGTTATTCAGATGCTTTTATTGCAGTAATAAATGAAGCTAATGATAAAAAAAAGCGTGAATTAATAGAAAAAATTCTAGCAACAACTGATGAATATATATTAAAAGATATGAAAACTCATCCATCTATTGCAGAATACATAATGATATTTTTTAATTATCTATACTTTGATTTATACTTTGGTACTGAAAAATTAACTAATCCTAAAAAAATAAAGTCATTTATCAGAAATGAAAAGACACAAGAATTTAAAGACTTTAAAACTAATATTATTCGTTCACTTGGTGAAGATTCAGATGTTAGCATAAAAATTAACAAAATATATGACATCGTTACTAACCTAAATTACAAAGACATAATAGAATTTAAAAATCAAGTCGATGAAATATCACACAAGATTAATTGCTTATTCGGTCTACTAATGGATTTAGATGCTATTCCATTCTTATTCATATTTAAGTGCGTATATTTACCATATAAGGCACTAATATATAGAACTACTGGTGATAAAGAAAGTAAAGAATCTCAAGACTTTAATTTCCTATCACAAAAAACAAAATTAAGTCTAACAACATATTCTAATCTATACAATACATTAAAAAATATTAAAATAAAGGAAACTGATTTTAGCTATCTACATCTTAATTGCAAGACTACAATTGATAATATTGCAGATCTTTCACTACTAATGTGTGACGTTGTAATAAACGCATCAGATGCTAAATTAACAAATGAAGAAAAGCAAGTTATCTATTTATTCTATAAGGATGTAGAACTATTAATCTGGGAATATATTGCATTAATTGAATATTTAATATAAGTCAAGGCTAAATGCCTTGACTTTTAAACTATCAATAATCTTCTTCTGGTATAATAACAGCCATAACAATATATAAAAATAAAGTTACACCAAAAAACAAAAATATTAATCTTACTATCACTGGATCTATATCTAGGTATTCTGCTATACCTCCACAGACTCCAAATATCATTCTATTCTTTCTACTTCTTGTTAATCTTTTTCTCATACTGGTTCTCCTTAATATTTATTAAGAATATTATACATCACACCTTAAAAAATATCAATATTTACTTACATATATTTCATATTGTATTTTTCTGTTAAATGTTCTATACTACACTAAAGAAAGGAGGATTTATGCTCAAATTAATTGCAAGATATACAAAACAGTATAAATTTTTTGCTATTCTAGCTCCCATTTTCGTAACTCTAGAAAGCTTCCTTGAAATGCTAATACCTTTATATATGTCAAAGCTAGTAGATAACGGGCTTAATAAAACTATTATCATAAAACTTTTAATTTGTACACTTTTATCCCTTATACTCGGTATTTCGTCAAGCATTTCTGCTATTAAAGCTTCGTGTGGTTTTGCATCTAATCTTCGATTTGAATTATTCCAAAAGATTCAAAAATTACCGTCATATACAATAGATGAACTTGGAACACATAGTATTATTACAAGACTTACAAAAGATATACAAAAAGCAAAAAACACATATCAATCATTAATTAGATACACCTTACGTTGTCCAATAATGGCACTTTTGTCATTTATAATGATCTTTAAAATATCTAAAAAAATATCCATAATTTTCTTTATTATGGTCCCTTTATTAATCGTTTTAATACTTTTAGCGATAAAGCTATTACTAAATCAACTATACATACTATTTAAATTATCAGATGATTTAAATCAAAATATTGATGAAAATTTAAAAGGTATTAAGGTAATAAAGACGTACAACACTGAGAAAAAAGAAATAAAGAAATTTAATACGATAAGTAAAAAAATTACTAAAACTTTGCAATTCTTGGATACAACACTAAGTTCATTTTATCCACTTTTAACATTGCTAGGTTATGGTTGCAATATTTTAATGATAATAATAGCAAGTAAAATGATAATAAATAAAGAAATAACTATAGGACTATTCCTAAGTATCTTGACATATTCAGGACAAATATTAGGTAACCTATTTGAATGTGGATATATAATATCAGACTTTGCAATGTCTAAAATATCTATCGTAAGAATATTTGAAATATTAGAAAAAGAAAATGAAGTAGACAGTAGTAATATAACAAGCTTAGACAATTTTGACATAGAATTTAAAAATGTTAATTTTGATTATCCTACAACCCATGATGTTTTAAAAAATGTTTCATTTAAACTAAAACAGGGTGAAAGTCTTGGAATAATAGGAGCTACAGGAAGTGGTAAAACTAGTCTTGTTAACCTTCTAGTTCGTCTATACAACACAACTAGTGGTAGTATAACTATAGGAAATAAAAATATTTTGGATATAAACCTTAACTATTTACGTGATATAGTAAGTATAGTATCGCAAAATAATACTCTATTTAAAGGTAATATATATAGTAATATGAAACTAGCAAATAGTGATTTAGATGATGAAAAAATTCTAGAAGCAATAAAAGGTGTTAGAGCTCAAAACTTCATAAGCTCACTTGACCAAACGGTCGAACAATACGGTTCTAACTTTTCAGGTGGTCAAAAACAAAGACTATATATCGCTAGAAGTCTTTTAAAATATAGCCCTATACTAATTCTAGATGATTCTACTAGTGCAATAGATACGAAAACAGACCGTGATATAAAGAACTTCTTAAAAGGTAAAAACTGTACAAAAATTATCATAAGTCAAAAAATATCTTCTGTTTTAACGTGTGATAAGGTTATGGTATTAGATAATGGTATGATACAAGATATTGATACTAATGAAAATCTTCTACATAATAATGAAATATATAAGGAATTTTACAATATACAAAAAGGAGGTAATTTTGATGAAGAATAGTAAAGCTCTTAAACGAATGATACATATGGTCTTCAAAAAAAGCCCATTGAAATTTTTTACAATAATTATCTCTATACTAATTTTTAAAATTTGTAGTACTTATTCAACAAAACTAATACAAGTTATTATCGATAAAGTCTTAATCCCTAAAAGATTAGATCTTTTACCTAAATATATTGCAATTTTAGGTTTGGTTTACCTAATATCTGTTTGCTTTGAAGAACTTAATATCATACTAGCAGTACCACTTTCACAAGATGTTATGTACGGTATTAGGAAAAAAGCTTTTGAAAAACTACAAAATTTACCCATTGTATTTTTTGACACACATGAACATGGAGATATTATGAGTAAGTTTACAAACGATATAGACTCCATGAACACTTTCTTGGAATTTTCTATGTTCAATATTTTTAGTGGTATAGTCGAAATGATTGCTCTATTAGCTATTATGATATATATTTCATATAAGCTTGCAATCGTTGTAATATTCTTTAGTGCCCTATCGTATTTAATAATATATTTATTCTCAAAATACAGCATTAAATCTTATGACACAAACCAAAAAAATATTGGATCTATAAACGGTTACATTGAAGAAAGCGTTAATGGTCAAAATATTGTAAAACTATTTAACTATGAAAAAAGAAATAATTCAATATTTAAGCGTTTAAATAATGCATGGTTAAAAAGTATAGTAAGTGCAAATATATATTCAAATACTATCTTCCCCGTTATAGGGACAATAAACTTCTTACAATATGCATGTATAGCAATTGTCGGAACTGTATTTCATACTTCAATAGGTACAATAGGAAGTTTTTTACTATTAAGCAGACTAATAGCTATGCCTCTATTTATCTTTTCTTTTGAAGTTGGTATGGTTAATTCAGCACTTGCTGGAGCTAAAAGAGTCTTTGAACTTATGGACCTAGACAATGAAATTGATGAGGGTAAGGTATACTTAAAAGATGGATACTGGATATTAGAGAATAATGAAAAGGTAAAATGTGTTGGAAATATTGAGTTTATTAACGTTGACTTTTCATATAACAAAGATAAAAAAATATTGAAAAATATAAATATGTATGCAAAATATGGTCAAAAAATAGCTATCGTTGGTCCAACAGGTAGTGGTAAAACCACAATAACTAACCTTATTAACCGATTCTATGAAATTGATAGTGGAACTATTACTTTTGATGGTATTGATATTAGAAGAATTAATAAGTCTGATTTAAGAAAAAATATAACTGTTGTTTTACAGGATAGTATACTCTTTTCTGGAACAATCTTAGATAATATTAGATACTCAGATGAAACTATTTCAAAAGAAGAGGTCATAGAAGTAGCAAAACAAATAGGTGCTCATCATTTTATCTCTCAACTTGAAAAAGGTTACGAAACATACATATCTGGTAATACAGATACACTCTCTCAAGGACAAAAACAATTATTATGCCTTGTACGTGCAAAATTACGTAATACGCCTGTTCTAATACTAGATGAAGCAACATCTAATATCGATACAAGAACTGAAAAAATTGTACAAGATGGTATGGATAAATTGATGCATGGAAAAACTGTATTTGTCATAGCACACAGACTATCAACAATAATAGATTCAGATGTTATCATGGTACTTGAAAATGGTGAAATAATAGAACGTGGTACACACACACAATTACTTGCAAAGAATAATGTTTATGCTAATTTATATAATGGATAGGTTAAAGAAAGAATCTATTTTAGAATCGCACGAAAGAAAAAGAAGAATATAAAACAATGTGGGTTGATAATATAGATAGTATTGGGAAATGCTTATTTTCATTTGATAAAAAAAATAGCATCTGCTCTTTTAAGGGTTAGATGCTATTTTTAATATTCTTAAAAAAATTATAATTTATCTGATACACATCTTCATTCATGCTTTCCAAAATAAGTTTATCAATAATGCTTCCTCCATGAGATATTAAATAATGATTTGCAAAAATAATAGATGCCCTCTTATTACCATCAAGAAAAATTTGAGTCTTCATACAATAAAGGCAATTTGATTGCAACATCAATTATATCAATATTTTGGGAGTGTATAATATAGCCTAATCATAAATATTTATCTTCATGTTTGCTCTTGCGAAGAAAATGCTATTTATAACATCAACAGATATTGATCTTCTGAGTATCCTGCATCAACGATTTTCTTTTCTATATTTTTACTCCTTTGGGGAACATTTTTAATAAAATTGTACCCTTTTGTTCCCCAAATTTTAATCCTAAATTTGGCATTATTATATCAGCATATATACCTATTAAATATAGCTTAACACTTTATTTAATTTTGTTTTTTTAGGATATTTTTCAAATAAACTTTTTTCTAATTGAGATCTTTTTTCATAACCATCCCTAAATTTATTTAAATACTCCATAGTGTTAGCTATATTCTCATAATCACTCATCGACTTTGATTTCTTTACAAGCTCTATAATTTCAGTACATATCTTGGAATATAGCTTGTCTTCATAATTTTCTATCATATAGTTATAAATGTATTCAAATTCAAATATATTACTTAGTTTTTGCTTCAAAATTTTTTCATACATTTTTTCGTGATATAGAATTCTTACATATACTTCTGTTTTTAAATGATATTCTATTATATTTTTTTTAAAAACAATTAATTTATCTTTAGATATTTTTTTGCAAATTATTTCATAGTCCTCGTATAATATTTTTCTTGTATTATCAAAATTTAATAGTACATTATTGTAATATTTATCAAAGTATTTATCAATATTTCTAGTTATTTTTATTATATATTCTATAAAATACGAATTGTCTTCAAATGTTTTTATAGCTTTTTCACAATATTCTATAACTTTTCCATAATTTTCTTTTCTTTTTTCCATTTCTATTATATATTTATAGCTCATTTCTTTATTATCATATCTATTTGCTAGCTCTGATAACTTTTCATCATATTTGTACTTACTATATATCTCAAAAAGCATTTCAAGAAACAGATCTTCTTCTACATTTATATTTTCTAGTAGTATGTCTATAACTTCTTTCCTACAATTAGTAAAAGTTTTTTCTAGATATATATAGAATAAAAGTACTATTGGATTTTTAGAATAAATATTTTGTATTTTATTATATAACTTATTCAATATTTTTACTTGTAAATTATGTTTTCTATATTTTAAACTCATTTTAAGTAAACGCATTATTTTATCTGTGATTATCATTAAACTATTTATATTATATTTTTCAACATATGATGCAAGTTCTACAAAAGAAAATATTAAAATATTCTCTGCTAAATTATTAAAGTCATTATAAATACATTCTTCAATATCATCTAAAAATTCCATAAGCTTACCTTCAGATTCATTAGAGTCACATATTTTCAATATATTTTCTACTATCCACTTGCTTTCTTCAAGATCATATTTACTTATCATCTTACCTTTTGAGTTATACTCATAAATACTCGCAACCATATGTTTACAATTTTTTCCGCCAAGTGCATAAGGACAATTACAAGTAGTTTCCCTATGATATGTATCTATTACAACTTCATATTCTTTTGTCCCAATCACTATAAATTTCAATATTTCATCTTTTTCTTCAAGAAATTCAACTTTTCTCATTAAATAATATCTATATCCTCTATCTAAAATCTTTTTTTCAAATCTATCTTTCCACATTACCTTTATCTCCATTAACTAAATTACAAACCTAAATGATATGTTTTTTCTACATAATTTTCTTCTGTTTCATATTTATTCTTTTACGTTATATTTTGATATTCCTATCAATTTCAGTATAATTTTTTACATTCTTATTCATTATACATTTAATTAAAAATTAAAAGAAAATGACCACATTTTTTTAAAACAAAAAAAGCTATAACTATAATAAATATTAGAATATATGTTTTTTATATCCTTAAAAACTGTCAAACTAAAAAATATATATTATTTTAAATAAAAATAAAGTACATAAATTATTTTTTATAATTTACACACTCTATTATACACTTCAACAATTTTAGAAAAAGTTACTTTATATATATCCCTAAAATCTGTGTGATATTCTAATGCAAATTTACTCCAAATATTAAAAATATTATCTTTTGCTTTTTCTAATAACTCTACACTTTAAAATCTATAATTAGTAATTTTAATGATTTTACCCTTTGAATATTTATTATTTTCAATGTAAGACTCATTTATATCATATTTATTATAACTATTTATAATAATGTCCCCTATTCATAAATTACACTACTCTATCTACAATAGTAGAAATTAAAATATGCTTTCAAATATGGGAAACAGTAAAAGTTAAGATACCATCTACAATAGTAGAAATTAAAATATGCTTTCAAATAATAAAAGAAAGACGAAAAAAACTAAAATCTACAATAGTAGAAATTAAAATATGCTTTCAAATGTTTCATTTGAAATGGGAGAAGTAATATCTACAATAGTAGAAATTAAAATATGCTTTCAAATCAAAAATGTACTTCATAGCCCCATTTTATCTACAATAGTAGAAATTAAAATATGCTTTCAAATATTAAAAATACACTATTATCATAAAAATCTACAATAGTAGAAATTAAAATATGCTTTCAAATAAGCGTATGCAGAAAACTTTATAACTATCTACAATAGTAGAAATTAAAATATGCTTTCAAATGTTTCATTTGAAATGGGAGAAGTAATATCTACAATAGTAGAAATTAAAATATGCTTTCAAATCCAT
>NZ_JADBHL010000001.1:225682-319697 GCF_014892235.1 Sneathia sp. DSM 16631
ATATGCTTTCAAATGTTTCATTTGAAATGGGAGAAGTAATATCTACAATAGTAGAAATTAAAATATGCTTTCAAATCCATATCTTAACTCACGATTAGTATTATATCTACAATAGTAGAAATTAAAATATGCTTTCAAATTTCCCTTAACTTAGGTAGTAATGCTCATCTACAATAGTAGAAATTAAAATATGCTTTCAAATTCAAGCCCATACAACTATTTTTTAGCAAATCTACAATAGTAGAAATTAAAATATGCTTTCAAATCTGCGACTTGTGAAGCAACATTTCCCAATCTACAATAGTAGAAATTAAAATATGCTTTCAAATTTAATCTTTGTTGTAAATCTTTAGCAATCTACAATAGTAGAAATTAAAATATGCTTTCAAATTTCCTTCTTCTTTTTCGTACCAGTCCAATCTACAATAGTAGAAATTAAAATATGCTTTCAAATGTTATTACTATTAATAAATCTATTTTCATCTACAATAGTAGAAATTAAAATATGCTTTCAAATAGGTAGAACAACATTAAGATACTACTAATCTACAATAGTAGAAATTAAAATATGCTTTCAAATAAACACTTATAATGAGCGAAACAGTACATCTACAATAGTAGAAATTAAAATATGCTTTCAAATCTGGTAGTTACAATTTGCTTTTTATTATCTACAATAGTAGAAATTAAAATATGCTTTCAAATCTTTTTGCTTATTTAACCTTTGTGTGTTATCTACAATAGTAGAAATTAAAATATGCTTTCAAATAGCTGAAATCTCGGCTCAGTGATAACTATCTACAATAGTAGAAATTAAAATATGCTTTCAAATAGTTGATATTTTAGCTATATTTTTTAATCTACAATAGTAGAAATTAAAATATGCTTTCAAATCCTCCAATGTGATACATCAATAATTACTTGGCTTACACGACACATATTTGCAAACCTTTTTTTTTTGCATTTGAGAGATTTGATTTTTTCGCATTTTAAAAATATTAACACCTTGATTTACAATTTTGAAAGCACTAATATATTATAGCACATATCAGACAAAAAGTATTGATTTTTCATCATTTTCTGCATATCCATATCTAAAAATTTTACAATTTTTAGATAAATTAAATATGTAAACCGAATCTGACTGGTCAAACATTTTCTTATATTTATTATTTATTTCTAAAATTATATTATTTAAAACTGATTGTGCATTATCAATTTCAAACACAGAATACTGAATTCTGTGTCCAAATTTACCTAAAAATTTTGAAAATACTCTTCTTTTTTTATCATTTGATATATCATAACTTATTATAACCATACTTTTATTTCCTAATTATATATTTGGTATATTCTTCTATACTTTTTTCTTTCATAAATGATCTATAAAAACTTTGTATAAAATAAAATATACATTCTTTTTCTTGATCTAGTAATTCATAAAATACTTTAATATATTTTTTATTGCATTCAAATTTTAAAATATATTTATTATCAATTTTTTTAAAATCTTTTTCACTAAACTGTTTTAAATGTATAGATTTTTTTATTTGTGAATCAATTAACGGTCTAAATGGCTCAATTAAATCACATATCAGTGATTTTCGCATATAAAATTGTCTATGTAAAAACCCAAAATAAGTATCAAATCCATAAATCGATACAATTGAATCTATAAAATTAAATAGTACTGTATATCCTATATCTAATATACTATTGATGTAGTCTGATTTAATTCTAGGCATTCTTTTTGAAAAATCTAAATCCTCAAATAAATACTTAAAATATATTTTAGAAACACTTCCTTCATATCCCATAAGAATATTTATTTTACTTAATTCTATTTCATTATTTTTTATATACAATTCAGATAACTTCATAAGTATTTTATCCATATTCTTTATATCTTTTTTCATTTCATCTGATTTTTTTCTAAAACTTTTTAATATACTAATTTGATTTTCAATTTTATTAATTATTAACATCTTGCCTATATCTATCTTATCATACAAATATTGCTTATTCTTTAATTGAGTATTACCTTCTATACCGAAAGAAATAATTGAATATATTTTGAATGTAATTGTCATTAAAACTATATGAAATCCAAACTTTTTAGTTGCTTTAATTAATGGTGTGGTTAATGTTGTATCCCCTATAATATATATACAAAATATATTATAGCAACTACATTGAACTTTAACTTTTAAATCTTTATCTTTTATAACAATATTAGAATTTAAAATACTTATTTTATCTCCTTCAGTTGAAAAAACAAAAATAGTCTTTTTTGCATTAAATATTGGAAAACTTATCATAAAAGACTCCTATCGCATGAAAATGAATATATACATTTTTCACATTTGCTTTTATTATTCGGAAAATATTTTCCCATTTCAAATGAATTTATATTATTTACAATCTCTTCAAATTTAGAAAACATTTCAACATCATCTTTAGGAAGTTTAATATCATATTTCTTATTATCACTTATTGAATATATTTGAAGTTTTTCAACTTTGTAACCCATTTCAATCATGCAAAAATATTGTGCATATAACTGAAAAATATATCCATCATAAATTTCTGAAACTTTATTTTTTCTCTCAATTAATATCATTTTACTCTTATCATAAATATCAATTTTCCCAGTCAGATTATATTTTTCTGAATATACATCTAGTGATGTTATTACATCCTTTCTTGTGGAATATGTATTACTATCTATTGTTTTATGAGCAAATTTACCATTAATTTGATAGTCCATTTGATACATTATAGTGTCCATATCTCCATATAAATTATGAAAATATATGGAGATAGGACAAAAAATATAATCATTTAAATTGGATATTTTTATTGCATTTTCCATTTTTTATCTTCCTTGAATAAATTTCAACCAATCTTCATTACTTAAAAATTTAAATTTACCGTTTTTGTTTAAGTTATCAATCATCAATTTACCTTTTAGTGCAATATTATATGCACCATTTAAATCTGCATCTTTTGGAGTTAGCTCATTAGATTCTTGTGTCATAAAGAATTTGCCATCTTTATTTAATACTGGAGATATAATATAATCAACATCTTTATTTTCATTTCTCATTTTATTTGCTAATTCAAATATATAATAAACTTTTTTATATATTTTATTTTCTAATATATCTTGTTTTAGATTATCAATATTTAAATAATCAATACCACTTTTACTTAAAATATCTTTCATTTCTTGAGTTATGTCTAATGTAATATATTTTTTATCTTTATATATTATTCTTTCACCATTAGTATATATTCTCCATTCTTTCTTTGTGACATTTTTTACTGTCAAATTAAAACTACTCTTTGATAAATTAATATCAAAATAGAACATATCTTTTTCTTTATCATAAGATATTTTATCAATAGCTTTTACTATAGATTCTTCATTATTATTTGATTTTTTTATAATATTTGCATAACCTGTAGTAGGATCTATTTTAGAAGTATATGCTGGATTAGTATAAATTATTATACCTTGTTGAGATACAACTTTAGTAACATTTTTCAATTCTGGTGTTAATTGAAATGCATTTCTAAGTCCTCCCTTTTCATTTTTATCATAATTTTTAAATATTAAGAAATTCAATTTTTCAATTAAAGCTCTTTCGAATTTTTGATATATTTGTTTATCAACTTTTTTTCTTGAATTCTTAAAGCCACCATTTAAATCTTCTAATGTTATGACAGCATTATATTCAATAGCAAGCTTTACTATTTCATGAACTACTGCTGATAAATACCCTGATTTCAAATCCTTTATTTTACCAATTTCACTCCAATTTTTCTTCGCATTATCTCTTTCTTTAGATTTTATTTCTAATTTTTCATTATAATCAACGTTATATTTATCTGATGACTGTATAACGTTCATTTCTTTTTGTAATATAATTTCTCCATTTTGATTTATTATACAAAGACTTATTAAATTTCTTTCACCCCTATCTATACCTATCACATTATATTCATTACAATCCTTTATTTCATTTATAATATTTTTATTAACATTTTTATTTTGTGTTTTTTTATTTAAAGTTATTGGTAGATAAAATAGAAATTTATTTTCAAAATATCTTTTATCCTTTACTATTTCATGGGTAGCTACTTTTATTTCAAGATTTTTTATATTATTTTCTTCAAGTAATTTTGAATAATCTTCATTATTTTTTACTTTTTCGCAAATTTCAATATATACACTATCTGGTATAGTTTTTCTTATACCATTATCCAAATATGTTTTATTTACTAATTTTTCTCCTTTATTGTGAACTATTTTAGGTTTAGATGATGCTATTCTATAAAAGACTTCTGTATTTCCATTTAATTTAAAAACTGGTTTCTTTAAATTTTCATCTGTAAATAGTTCTTCAAAATACATAGTATGTAAATTTTTATTCCCTGTACTGTATGCTGAAAAATCTTTATTATATATTTGGAATAAATATAGATTTTTTTCTTTAACAAGTTTTTTTATTTTATCTTCATCTATATTTACAAATTCTAAAAAGTAAGCTTTTTCCTCTGCATCAGAATAAAATTCCTCTAAATTTTCATACAAATTACTTTCTTTTAACTTTAAAATTTCTTTCTTTGCCTTTTCAAATGATTTATATTTAAGTAAAAATTCTTTACAAAAATCTATCCATTTTACTAAAGATTCTTTTTTAAACTTATTCCCTTTTTTATGTTCCTCATTGTTGTACAACTTTCTTATTTCTGGTGTTATCTCTAAAGGTTCATTGAAATTTTTGCTATCATTTAAAATAACGCTTTCATTTTCTGAAGCATTTTTTACACCATTCATACTAACACTGCATCCAGTTATTGTTTTACTTAATGAATTTTGTGCATAATAATTCATTTTATAGAATCCTGTATCTACACTTGACAAATACTCTTTTTCTTCTATTTTAGACCCATGCTTTAAAATACCTAAATAATATATCCATCTATCACCATTTCTCTTTCTAAACAAAATAATACTATAATCTTTTTCTTTATTTTTATGCCATCCTTCTCCAAGTTGATAATTAGAAAAATTTAATTTCATCTTGTTTTCTATAACTTCTTTTTTTGTAACAAAATTTCTTACCTTATTTAAAACTTTATATGAATATTCAAAAATTTCAAAATTTTTATTTAATATATTATAGAATTCATTATTTATTTCAATTTCATCAGTATTAAAGTCTTTTATAAGTCTACATAAATCATTTATTGATTCTAACATTCCTTTTATTTTCAAAACTTTTTCTTCATTATTTTTAAATTCTATTTTATTATCAATATTTCTATATTTTTCTATAGTTATTTTCACATTTTCTACGACACTACATATATTTTCTCTTATGTAATCTATAATAAGTTCTTTATGTTCTTTTGTTAAATTCTCAAAAATAAAGCTTAAATTAAAACTTTTAATTCCTTTTTCTTTTTCTTTATTTTCTAAATTTGGAATTAATTTTTTAATTTCTTTTTTACTTAATATACCTTTTTCAGTCAAAGATTGTTCAATCAGCATATTAATTGAATTATAATCCCCCAATTTTCTATTACTAATCTCGTTTAATTTCTTTGTTGATATATATATACCTTCAAAATTTTCTAAACTAATTTTTAAAAATTCTTCTTTTAATTCTTCAATATTATCCATACTAATACTATCTATAAAATCATCAATTATTTTTATTACAGATTCAGGTGTTGATAATATTTCATCAACAAATGATTTTGTATCTTCTTCAGTCAAAATTTGTTTGTATAAAGAATTAAATACATTTAGTTTATATTTATATTTTTGATTTATTTCATTTATTAATTCATTTAATCCTTTAACTTTTTCACCATTTTCTTTTGAATAACCTGATAATAAAGTATTATATTTTTCTATATCTACCTGCTTTAAATAACTATTATATTTACTTACATCAAATAAATTATCCATAGTTTTTTCATCAAATTTATTTTCATTTAAATATTTCATTATTTTTTCATCTTTTTTTAATTTTTCGTATAATTCAACATTTTTTGAATATTTTTTAAAATTGTCTATTATCCTATAAATTGCTGATGCACCTTTACCTTCTACTTTAAATATATTTTCTCTATTTTTAAAATATGTTGTAAAATATGTTGTTTTTTTGTTAAATTTTTCTACTTTTCTTTTGTCATCTTCATTAAAATCTGGGCTTTCTTTTATCTTTTCTATAAATCTTCCTGAAAATATACTCACTTTTTTGTCTTTATCTTTAATTTCTGTATGCTTTAAAAAAATTTTCTCAATTTCTTTTTGTAATAATTTAATCTTTTCTTCTATTTCTTTTTTTTCCCTATTTAATAAAGCACTATATAAATCCTTCCAATCAACACTTATTTCTGATAAGATTTTATCTAAAACTTTTAAATAATATTTATTCATTACTTCTTTTGCTTCAAAACTACTATCATACAAGTCTTTATCTTCGTCATAAATAGATTCCATAAAATTTTTTAATGTATCTCCTTGTGGTTTTAATTCAAATCTTAATGTCTTCATTAAAGGAAATTCGTTTTTTATATTTTTTAATTCAAATTTTTTATTCATATTTTCCTCCTATTTTTTTCTTACACATATTATACCCCATTCTCCCCTTATTTCAATACTTTTATGTGTTTTTGTAAACTTTTGAATAAACATTATAATATATAATAAATAAAAAGACCTAGAATCCTTTAAAAATTCTAGGTCACATTTTTATCCTTTTGCAATACATTTAAATAGCCTTATTCCATCCTCTATTACATCATCATTAAATTTGTAATTTTCGTTGTGTATACTTGGACCATCTCCTGTCCCTAACATGAAAAATAGTGATGGACAAAATTTCTTGTAGTATCCAAAATCTTCACTCGCTCTAATAGGCTCGCTCATTTGCATATACTCTACACCATATTTATCTAATACTTTTAAAGTCTTGTTGCATAGGTCAACATCATTATTTGTTTCTGGAAAATCATCATATATTTCATATGTATAGCTATAGCCATCTTCTTTCATTTCTTTAATCTTTTTAATTATTTTCTTCATATCTTTATCACTTGCTGCACGTATAGTTAATGATATTTCACCACTCTTAGGTGAAACACCAAAATTAAGTTTACCCATAGATAAATTAATGATAGTAACTAATACTAAAGATTCAAAATCTAGATCTTCAAATTTACTACTTTTAAATCCAATATACTTTGATAAAGGCTTAACCCTTTCAATGATTTTTGAAATTGCATAGCTGGGATTTAATCCTTTTTCAGGTTCTGATGCATGGGTTTGTATACCGTTTATTTTAATTCTAAGACCTAGTGATGCACATTGTATACATCCTTTACGGTAATATGCTACACCTTTTTTGAAATTAGGCATATTATGTAAACCATATATTTCATCTATGGTATTATCTTTGAATAACTTATCGCATAATTTTGCTCCACCACCATTTTCTTCAGCTGGTTGAAACAAAAATATCACATTATTTAAAGGTCTATCTTCTTCTAGTGCCATAATAGTACCGCACATAATTGCTGTATGACCATCATGTCCACAACCATGAAACATTTCATTTTTTGAATTCATAATAGCATCATGGTCCGATCTAAAAGCAATAGTCTTAGTAGGATTTAAACCTTTCATTTTGGCATAAAACCATCCATCTTCTTCTACAATTTCAACATTTGTATTAGCACGTAAAAAATCCTTGATTAATTTTTGTGTTTTGACTTCATGATGTGCAATCTCAGGACATTTATGTAATTCTTTTCTAAATTCAATTATTTTATTAATATCCATCATTACCTCCAAAAAAATGCTAAAAAGCTAGCAAACTTACATTTACTAGCTAATTTAATATATTAACCTAATGGATCAAAGTAATCTAATTTTATTACTTCCTTATCCAATCCATCTTTAAATTCATCTGAAATATATTTCTTATCTACAACAACTGAGTAATTGTGATCATCAAACCATTTATCTGACATAGAGAATATACCTTTTTTACCTACTTCATCTCCCCAGCTATTTTCAACTTCCCACATTAATGGCTTACCTTCATCATCTAAGTCTACACCAACAAAAGTCATAGCATGTGTCATATATGCTGAATAGTTTAATAATCTATCTACCTTAGAAAATTCTCCTAATTGAGTTAATGTTTTATCATAATTGTATAATTCACTGTCTAATATACCTAATTTTCTATCTGAACTTTGTCCAACATCGCAACCAAACCATACAGGTGCACCATCTTTAATTGATGCTATTGTGACTTTTTTTAGCTCGTCTATAGTTACATTTAGGAATTTACTTGGACCATATTCTATTACTGAGCAACTATATGGTAATTCATACAT
Source organism: Sneathia sp. DSM 16631 (assembly GCF_014892235.1). NCBI lineage: Bacteria > Fusobacteriati > Fusobacteriota > Fusobacteriia > Fusobacteriales > Leptotrichiaceae > Sneathia > Sneathia sp. DSM 16631. Next base: position 234,107 of record NZ_JADBHL010000001.1, read on the forward strand.
TCTTCCCTTCATATGTTCTTCTCTAGGATCTGCTACCAATTCAACCTTACTTAACAAATCATCTTTTGCATAAAGTTCCATAAATTCTTTAGGAGTAACATCTTTTATTCTAACAAATTTCTTGTCCTTATCTCTATATTCATATGTAAATTTCTTAGGTGGCATTCCTAATGCTTTAACACAAATATTATATACTTGGTATAGAGTATTATCTTTAATCTTAGATATTTCTTCAGATGTTTTTGCTTTTCTAATTAAACAAGCAGCCCTTTTTAATCTAACATCTAATACTTCATTTAATATATCAGTATTTGATGAATGGAAAGTTTCTGGCATAACACTTTTTGGTACTACACCATACTTAGTAGCTAATCCTACAAAAAAGCTCCAATATCCTCCATCAGATACACACATACTCATAATATGTTCAACTAATCTATCTCTTACAGGTAAATCTTTTGTTTCAATAATATATTCTAAGTATGTATTAGCCTTTTCCATTTTATCAAAAAATTGTAAATATGCTTGTGAAAATTCAAATGTTTCTACATTTAACTTTTCCATAGTATTAACTCTTAGAACGTTTAATGCTGAGAACATCCAACATCTTCCTGATCTTTTTTGATTTGTAATTTCACCTTTTTTAGTTTCATCTGAAAAGACAAATTCATGTTTTTTTACAACTTCTTTTCTTAAACTCGCTTCATTTATACCAACATTAGTAATTGCATCTTGTATTACTAAGTTTGCTTCATTTCCAAGGTATTTACCTTCAAATTTTTCTAATAATTCTTTATTTATCATATTCCCTCCTCATTATTTTACAATAGGTTTAATCCAGTCACTATTAGACCCCATAGTATAGTTTTTAATAAATTCTTCCTTGTATTCCTTAAATCTACCTTCTTCTATGGCTTTTCTAGCTTCTTTTACTAGGTTTAACAAGAACCATAAATTATGGTATGTTGCAAGTCTTTGTGCAAGGACTTCATTAGCTTTAAATAGATGTCTAATATATGCTCTAGTGTAATTTTTACATACATAGTTATCTGAAATATCTAGTGGTCTTGGATCTCTACTATATTTTTCATTCTTTATTACCAATCTACCATATTTTGTAAATACTGTACCATGTCTTCCTATTCTTGAAGGATGAACACAATCCATCATATCTACACCATGTTCAATTGCTTCTAACATATCTAGAGGCTCTCCAACACCCATTAGGTATCTTGGCTTATCTTTTGGTAACTTAGGAGTAATATATTTTAATATTCTATACATATCTTCTGTAGGTTCACCTACTGCTAATCCTCCTATTGCATACCCTGAAAAATCGTCATTTGTTTTATATAGTTCATTGAAGCAATAGTCTCTTAAATCTTCGTATATACCTCCTTGAACTATTGCAAATAGACCTTGCTTATCCTTATTTCTATTTGCATCTATACATCTTCTAGCCCATCTAACTGTTCTATTAATAGAGGGTTCTAGATATTCTCTTGTTGATAACCCTGGTGGGCATTCATCTAGCACCATCATAATATCACTCCCCAGATTATTTTGTATTTCTATAGATTTTTCTGGTGAGATAAAATGCTTTGAACCATCTAGGTGTGAGCTAAAATATGCTCCTTCTTCTGTTAACTTTCTTCTAACCGCCAAACTAAATATTTGAAATCCCCCACTGTCAGTTAGTATAGGTCTATCCCAATGCATAAATTCATGTAATCCACCAAATGTATTAATCAATTCATCTGTTGGTCTTAAATGTAGATGATAGGTATTTCCTAATATTATTTCTGCTCCAATTTCTTTTAGTTCTTCTGGTGTCATTGTTTTAACAGTTGCCTGTGTTCCAACAGGCATAAATATTGGAGTTTTAATATCTCCATGTGGTGTATGTATTATTCCACATCTAGCATTCCCATCTGAGTATAATAATTCGTATCTTACTGGTAACATAACTCTCCTATATTACTTCTACTACATCTTTTATAGATAGTAGATTCTTTCTTAATTTTTCAAAATTATCTTTATTTTTTATCATTATTCTAATAGTCATTACAGCATAATTCTGTCCATTTTCTTCTTTAGAAACAGTTTGCATAAAGACTATATCTAACTTATGTTCGTTAATAATTCTAATTATATCGTAAAGTAAACTTTCACGATTTATTGATTTAACTTGGAATGAATATTCATATTTGCAATTTGAAACTTGTAAAAGTTTTTCATCCCAATATACATCTATTTGTCTATCTGGATCTTTTTTTATTAGTTCAATAATATTCTTACATTCCTTATTGTGTATAACAATACCTCTTGTTTTTGTAATATATCCTGCAATTTCTACACCTGGTAATGGATTACAGCATTTTGCAAAATTAAACATAGTATTGTCTGAACCTGATATTTTAACACCAGATTTATTTTCATTTTTTGTTGCATATTTATTTGCGTTTTCTATAACCTCTTCGACAATATTTTCATAGTCAGTATCGTCATTTTTAGGTTTAAATTTTTGAATAAAAGTATTTAAATTAAGACTATTTGTTGCAAACTTATAGTACAGATTATCAATAGTAGATATATTATACTTTTTCATGTATAAATACACTATTTCATCATCTTCTAATTCCTTGAATTTCAATCCTATCTTTGAAAATTCTTCTTCTAATAGCTCTTGTCCTTCTTTTACTTTGTTTTTAAATTCTAAATCTTTGAACCATTTTTTTATCTTAACTTTAGAGCTATTATTATTAACCATATTAATCCAGTCTTTTCCTGGACCGTTAGTTGCTTTTGATGTTAGTATTTCTACCTTATCTCCATTTTCTAACTTTTGATCTAGTGGCACTATCTTATCATTAACTTTAGCACCTATTGTCCTATATCCTATTTGTGTATGAACTTGAAATGCAAAGTCTAATGCTGTTGAATCTCTATCAAGTTCCATTACATCACCCTTAGGTGTAAAGACAAATATGGTTTCATTTAGGACTTCCCCAGTTACTTCATGGGCAAAATTACCATCTATTATCTTCTTTACAGCTTGATAATACTTTTCATTTTTATCCTTAGTTTTCTTTTCCTTATACTTCCAGTGTGCAGCTACACCTTCTTCAGCAATTTCATGCATTTGTTTTGTTCTGATTTGTATTTCGACTTTTTGGTCTTTTGTATACTCTATTGTAGTATGTATAGATTGATAACCATTAGTCTTTGGTGCTGCGATATAGTCTTTGAATCTACCTGATACTGGAACAAATTTACCATGTACTATTCCAAGAACCATGTAACATTCTTCATCTTTTTCAACTATTACTCTAATTGCTATCAAATCCATCAATTCAGCAAATTTTTTATTCTTTTCTGTTATCTTTTTATATATGCTATATAGATGTTTTGGTCTACCAGTTACCTCAGCTTTAATATGATATTTTTCAAGCTCCTTTTTTATTACTTCTATAATTTCATTAGTTATTTTTATTCTTTCAGCTCTTTTAGTATTAACTAACTCTTTCATTTCATAATATGCTTCTGGATTTAAGTATCTAAAACTAATATCTTCTAATTCAGATTTTATCTTAGACATACCTATTCTATGTGCAATAGGTGCAAAAACATCAAGACATTCTTTTGATTTTTCTATTTGTTTTTCTGGTGTTTGATATTTCAATGTTCTCATATTATGTAGTCTATCTGCTAATTTAATTATGACTACACTAATATCTTTTGACATTGCAACAACCATTTTACGTATATTTTCAATTTGTTTACCTTGCTTTTTAGGTAAATTTCTTAATTTTGTTACACCATCTACTAAAAGTGCAACTTCTTTCCCAAAACTATATTCTATATCCGTTATCGTAATTAAAGTATCTTCAACTACGTCATGTAAAAGTCCCGCTACTATCGTATCAGTATCCATTTTCAAATCAACTAAAATTTGAGAAACTTCCAAAGGGTGTATAATATATTCTTCACCACTTTTTCTATATTGTCCTTTATGAGCTTCTCTTGCTAGAATATATGCTTTCTCTATTTTGTTCATATCTAATTCTTTGTTTAGTTTACATTTTTCACAAAGTATTTCATATGCATCTTTTTGTAACATAATGATCATCCTTCTATTATAGTTGATATTTCTTCCTTACATTGTTTTAATTTTTCAACATAGTATGCTTTACCTTTGGTATCATCTAATGGTATAGATATACTAATAGCTCCTACAATTTCGCCACTTAACGTATGTAGTGGTACACCTATACAATATACCTCTAGCTTGTATTCCTCATACTCTGTAGAATATCCATTCTTTCTAATTCTTTTTAAATCTTGTAGCAATGTATCATAATTAGTAATTGTTCTTGATGTGTACTTTATTATCTCAGTATCGTTCCAAATTTTTCTAATTTTTTCTTCTGGTAAATATGCAAGTATTGCTTTACCTGATGCTGTACAGTACATTGGTGCTCTTTTACCTATTTTTGTTTGACTCATTACTTCACCATTTTTTAGTGGTGTATATTTATCTATATACAAAATTTGCGAACCATCTTGTATTACAAGATGAATAACTTGTTCAATTTCATTTGCAAGTTTTGTAATTATTCGTTTTGCTTGAGTTATGAAGTCAAATCTTTGTACAACTCTATTACCTAATCTAAACATTTTAAATGTTAGTGCATATTGTTTGTTAGGCAGTTGTTTTATATATCCATTTTCTTTTAAAGCTTTTACTATTCTAAATACAGTTGCCTTATTAAGCCCTGTTTTTATGCTAATCTTAGTCAAACCTATAGTTTCTTGTTGCGATACTACTTCTAGTATACATAATGCTCTGTCTAGACTTTGTAATGAAGACATAGTTTGATCCCTCCAACGAATTACTTACCATTACAATATCATAAAATGACTAAAAATGCAATAAAAATAGGAGCAAAAGCTCCCATATACTCTTCTAATATTTAATACTATTTTGATTTTTTTCTATTTATTACACTTATTCCTATTATTCCTACTATTATCATTATTATACTAATAATATATGGCATCTTTATACCACAAAGCATTAAATCTTCTGCTCTAAATGTACTTACAAATATTCTAATTACTGCGTACATTATTAAGTATATGAATGATAATATTCCTTTTTTATATCCTTTTTTTCTAAAATAGAACCATAGTAGGAAAAAGGCAATAAGGTTAAGGATTAATTCATATAGCATAGCTGGATGTAGTGGACAAGTAGGAAATTCCATACCTGCTGAAGTATTTTCAGGAAATACTACACCCCATGGAACGACTGGTTTAAACTTCATTTGTTCTTTTAAAGGTAAGCTATTATACATTTGCCACCATTTTGTAAAAGTACCAGTAAATATTACTTTTAATGGTGTAAATGTAGGTACACCATGTATTTCTCCATTTGCAAAATTTCCTATTCTACCTAATGCTTGCCCAAGTATAAGGGGAGAAACTGACATATCAGTTAGTGCAAAAAAAGATTTTTTCTTTATTTTACTAAATATCATTATACCTATTAATCCACCTATTATGCCACCATGTATAGCAAGTCCACCTTTCCATACAGCTGGTATATCTAATAGATTATTACGATAGTATTCAAATCTAAGTAATACATAGTATATTCTAGCACCTATAAGGCCTGAAAATAGGGCAGTAAATGCAAAATCTTCTACTAATTTTGGATCATCTATTCCTCTTTTTATAGCGACATCATCTCTTTTTGCAAGGAAAATTGCTGTGAATAACGCTAATATATACATAAGACTATATATCCTTAATTCAAAACTTCCTATTCTAAATAGATATGGTCTCATTTTAATCCTCCTAATTCTTTAAATACAGCCCTTGTCAAATCTATTCTATGACTTGGTTTATCTGAACCTAATATTATTTCATATAGTTCTTTTTGGTTGTTGTTATAGTAAATACAAATATTATACTTTGAAGCATTATGAAATCCTGTTTTTATACCCTTTACATTTTCTATTACACCTAGTAAATTATTTGTATTCTTTATTTTCTTATCCCCTACTTCATCATACTTTCTTGACACTATATCTTTTAATATTGGATAATTATTTATTAAATATTTTGATAATACATACATATCTCTTGCACTACCAACGTCCATACCCGTATTTGTATACTTTGGTGGTAAACCATATGATGTAAAATATGTAGTATCTTTTAAACCAATTTCTTTTGCTTTTTTATTCATAAGATCTATAAAGTTTGGAGAAACATAGTCTTGTAACGCTTTAGCTGCTGCATTAGTTGATCTAATTAGCATTAGTCTTAATAAGTCATATACTGTGTATTCTTCATTTTCTTTTAGCTTTACACCATAAGGTATTTGTGAAACTTCTTTTGTAATACAAACCTTATCATCTAAATTTTTAACATTATCCATTACAACTATTGCTGTCATCATCTTAGTTAATGATGCTAAAGGTATTTTTTTATCTATATTATCACCTACTAGTATTTTATCATTATCTGCTAATAGATATGAAAAATATATATCATCATTTTCCATTTTTAGATATGATAAGCCTTCAGTATATTTACAGCTATTCTTATCATATAGGTCACATCTCAATTTAGAATATGAAATAGTAGACAATATGACTAAAAAACATATCCATTTATTCAACGTTATAACTTCCTTCTCTATTATTATTTATTTCTTTAATAAATCTTTTTGCTTTAGCATCTCCATTTTTTACAGCAATATTTAGCCACTTATTTGCTTCATCATAATTTTTAATATTTGCATAGCAAACTCCTATGCTTATAGCGACTTCCTTATTACCTCTAGCATATTGTTCTTTTAAGTGCTTGATTGCTTTTTGAAAGTCCCCAGTGTTATATGCTATAACGGCTAGCTCATAATTAGCTTCTTTTTGCCCATTGCTATTAGCAATTTCAAACCACTTACTAGCATTTTTTATATCTCTTAACTTTACATATTCATATGCAGTATACAAAGATGCTGATTTCATACCATTTTCATATGCCTTTGAAAAATTATATGATGCTTTTTGATGATCGTTTTTTTCACTAAATTTAGCAGCTAGTTTGTAGTAGTAAATTGCAAGATAATCTCTTTTCTTAGGACTTTCATTTAATTTATCTATATACACCTTAGCCTTATCAAGCATATTCTTGTTTAATAACTCTACTATTTTTAATTTTAAAACCTCGTCTATATTTTTCTTTAAACCTAAATCTATATATTTTTCCATTTCCTTGATATTATTTTTGTCCTTATAGTATTTAATAGACATTAGTATAGCCTCAGAATTTCCAGTCTTTGCAAGATCTAAAAAGTTTACTTTTTTATCATTTGTTGGAACTTCTTCTTTTTTCTTACTTTCAACATTTTCTTCTTTTTTGTCATTAGTTAAACTTTCGACTACTTTTGACTCCATATTTCCATTTTTTAAAATTTCAACTGGAACAACTTTTTTATCATCTTTTGGTACATCACTTTTATCATCATATTTTTTACAACCTACTATGAAAAATATCAGTGATGCAATAAATATATATTTTCTCATCTTTCTTTTTGAACCTTTTTTATTATTTCATTTAATATTAATGGTATTATTACAAATAGGACTACAATATCAAAATCAAAGAAGTTTAAATTTGTAACACAAAATGCTTCAGCTAAAAATGGTATTTCAGTTAAGGCTATTTGTAATACTATCCCTACAATTAGAGAAATATTTAAATATTTATTCTTAAATATTCCTACCTTTAGTACACTTTCTCTGTCACTTCTCATTGTAAATGCATAACATAATTGAGAAATTGTAAGGACTATAAACGACATTGTTCTTGCATACGCTAAATGATTGTATGGTATAGAATTAATGTCCGATAATATATTTAAGTCTATTCCCTTTTCTTTTAGACCTATATAAAAGGCTAATAAAGTTAATATCCCTATAGACATACCTCCTACTATTGTTCTAAGTAATGCCCCATGTGAGAAAAAGTGTTCATTTTGTGGTCTTGGTTTTTCACACATAACATCTGTAGATGCTGGGTCTACACCTAGTGCCAATGCTGGAAGCGTATCTGTAATTAAATTTATCCACAATAACTGTGTTGCAATAAGTGGTAGTGGCCATCTTAATATTGTCGCTACAAAAATAGAAGTAACTTCTCCTAAATTACATGATAATAGGAAGATTATAGCCTTTTTAATATTGTTATATATATTTCTACCTTCACTAATTGCAGTTACTATTGTTGTAAAATTATCATCGGTTAATATCATATCACTAGCACCCTTAGCTACATCAGTACCTGTTATACCCATACTTACACCAATATCTGCTATTTTTAAAGAAGGTGCATCATTTACACCATCACCTGTCATAGAGACAATATTACCTAATGATTTTAGTGCTTTTACAATTCTTACCTTATGTAATGGTGAAACTCTTGAATATACCTTATACTTACTTACAATTTCTTTCATTTGTTCATCTGTATACTCATCTAATTTTTCACCCATTATACATTCATCTATATTACTTGCTATACCTAATTCTTTCGCTATTGCAAAAGCTGTGTTTTTATGATCTCCTGTTATCATAACTATATTTATACCAGCTTTTTTAGCTTTGATTATAGAGTCTTTAACTTCTAATCTTGGTGGATCTATCATACCAACTATACCTACTAATACTATATCTTTTTCAAAATCTGAAGCTGGTATTTTTTTATCGGTCTTTTTGTATCCACTTGCTAGAACTCTTAATGCCTTGTCAGACATCTCATTTGACTTATTTACTATTCTTTCTTTTATATCTTCTGTCAACTCTTCTTCTCTACCATTTATTAGAACTTTAGTTGATACTTTAAGCAAGCTATCTAATGCTCCCTTAACATATACAACATAGCCCTTATCTACAGTATTTAAAGTAGAAGCCATTTTTCTATCTGAATCAAAGCTAAATTCATCTATTCTTTTTTCTTCTTTTTCTAATTCTTCTTTTATCTTTTCATTCTTTATACCATATGCAATTAATGCTACTTCTGTTGGATCTCCAAGTTCTTTACCGTCTATAATAGTTGCGTCTGAAGATAATACCATAGATTTTATTAACATATCTTCAGTATTATCAAAAGTAAATGTATCTACTACTGTCATCTTATTTTGTGTTAATGTTCCTGTTTTATCTGAACATATATAGTTAACAGAACCTAGTGTTTCAACAGCAGGCATCTTTTTAATTATTGCATTCTTCTTAGACATTCTTGTAACACCAAGAGCTAGAACTATTGAGATTATAGCGACTAAACCTTCTGGTATAGCAGCTACTGCTAAACTTATTGAAGTTATTAGCATATCAACAATATTTCTGCCTTGTATTGTTCCTATTACAAATATTAATATGCATATTATTATCGCAATATATCCAAGATATGCACCTAATTTATTCATTTTTTTCTGTAATGGTGTTTGTTCTTCTTTTACTTGTAACAATTTTGCTATATGACCTATTTGTGTGTCTGTACCTGTTTTAACTACTACACCTTTAGCTCTACCATAACTTACTAATGTTGACATAAAAGCCATATTTGTAATATCTGCTAATTGTGTATTTTCGCTTAAAATATCATCAGCATTTTTTTCAGCTGGAACTGATTCTCCAGTAAAACTACTTTCATCTATTTTTAAGCTCATAGTTTCTATTAATCTTAAATCAGCTGGTATAACTCTACCAGCTTCTAATAATACTATATCTCCTTTAACCAAGTACTTTGACTCAATTTCTACTAATTTAGAATCTCTTAAAACAACAGCCTTAGGGCTAGTCATTTCTTTTAAAGCATTTAATGACTTTTCTGCTTTTAACTCTTGCACTACACCTACTACAGCATTAATCAAAACGACTATAAGGATAATTACTGCATCAGTTATTTCCTTATTCACTACTACAGTAATGACAGCAGAAACTAGCAATACATAAATCATTACATCATTTATTTGTTCAAATAAAAGTTTAAGTATAGATTTTTTCTTTTCTTCTTCCAGCTTATTATATCCATATTTTTCTAATCTAAGCTTGGCTTCATCACTTGTTAAACCTGTATTTTCATTAGTTACAAGTTCTTCTAAACACTTATTCTTATCTAAATTAAAATATTTCAACTATATCTCCTTAATTTTCTCTAAAAATCTGTATTGTTTCTAATAGGTTAATTAAAATATATGGAATTATATAAAATGTAGTTATACCTAATACTGATGGTGTTAAAAGTACTAGTATTGTTCCTAAATATCCAAACCCTATATTTATTCTAGTATACGCATCTTTTACTTCTATTCCATTATTGGCTAATAGGACTTTTTTACCTAATTTTAATAATATTGTTGCAATTAGTATAAAATATGCAAATAACCATACTTTTTTCATAGCAACTAGAGGTAATAATATACAAAGTATAATCACCTTATCTGATAAGTCGTATAGCATTTGGTCATAGAAATTAACAATATTTCTTTGTAAAATATTCATTTCTTCTAATACATATACAACACCAGCATAAAGTAAGTATAGGATTGTAAAAATTCCAACAATTATTCTTGTTGATGAGAATATAGTATATGTTGATACAAAGTCTAACATTACTATAAATACTGGTAATAGTATTAAATCTATCAATTTAAATATTTTACTATCCATTTATCTCTCCTTTTAAATACTCAGTTGCTTTAATATGATAATCTATTCCTGATATTACAGTTAATATCATAGCTGGTATCATCAATATATTATTTACTACCTTGTATGCAGGTAATATTATTATTAATACAATAGTTACCATTACAACTACTGTTTTAATCTTTCCTAACATAGATGCACTCATTACACCGTAATTATTCTTAGCTAATTGTAATCTTTCATATGTTACTACTATTTCTCTTATTAACATAACTAAAACAATTAATGAACTTAACTTACCATATTTAACTGCTACGAATAAGAAAGAGAATGTTAATAGTTTGTCAGCTATTGGATCTGTTAATTTACCAAAATCTGTAACTGTATCAGTTTCTCTTGCAATTTTTCCATCAAAATAGTCTGTTATACATGCAACCACAAAGATTATAAGGGTTAGTATAGCAAAAATAATTGAAAAAGGAAAATTTAATTTAAATCTTAGTGAAGCATTAATAATTAATGGTATTATTAAAATCATTCTAAGACATGTTAACTTATTTGCTAATGTCATCAGCTTCCAACTCCTTATTTACTTTTTTCATACTTAAGCTAAATTTATCATTTTCAATGTTTATAACCTTAACATTTACAATTTGTCCTTCTTTTAATACATCTTCAACATTTTTTACGTGCTTATCTGAAATTTCTGATATATGTAATAGTCCTTCTTTACCTGGTGCTATTTCAACAAAGGCACCAAATTTAGCAAGTTTAACAACTTTACCTTCATATTCTTTATTTAACTCAACAGTCAATGTATATTTCTTAACTAATTCTAGAGCTCTATTCATCATATCCATATCTTTTCCAAATATGCTTACTCTACCATCATCTTCTATATTAATATCTACACCAGTTTCTTCGATAATAGCCTTAATAGTTTTACCTGCTGGTCCTATTAATACAGCAATTGTACTAGGATCTATTCTTAAATTAATTATCTTAGGTGCATTTTCTGCTAATTGTTTTCTTGGTTCAGGTATTTCTGCTTCCATTATGTCTATAATATTAAATCTTGCTTCATGTGCTTGTTTTAATGCAATTTTCATTATATCTTTTGTTATACCCTTAATCTTAATATCCATTTGTATTGCTGTAATACCTTTTTTTGTACCTGCAACCTTAAAGTCCATATCTCCTAAGTGATCTTCTAATCCTTGTATATCAGTTAATACTGTATAATTATCTTCTTCCTTTATTAGTCCCATAGCAATACCTGCAACAGTTCCTTTAATAGGTACACCAGCTGCCATTAATGCAAGACATCCACCACAAATTGATGCTTGTGATGATGAACCATTAGATTCTGTAATATCTGAAACAACTCTTACTGTATATGGAAATTCATCTTCTGTTGGCATAACAGCTTTTAATGCTCTTTCAGCTAAATTACCATGTCCTAATTCTCTTCTTCCTGGTGCTCTCATAAATCCTGCTTCACCTACTGAATATGGTGGGAAGTTATAGTGTAATATGAATTTCTTTCTCTTTTCTTCATCTAGACCATCAACTATTTGTTCATCATCTTTTGAACCTAGTGTTACAGTAGCTAATGATTGAGTTTCACCTCTTGTAAATAGTGCTGAACCATGTGGTACTGGTAAAACATCTACTTGTGCACTTATAGGTCTGATTTCATTTATTTTTCTTCCATCTGGTCTATATTTTTCATAAATTATTAAGTTTCTAACTATTCTTTTTTCCATTTCATGATAATATTTACCAAATTCTTGTTCATAATATTCTAAATTCTTTTCATTGTCTTTATTTAACAATTGGTCAATTATGTCCGATAATTCTTTTTCTTGCATTTTTTCATTTGCAATTTCTCTTGCCATTTTTTCTCTAAAAATTCCTAGCAATTCTTCACCTAAATTATCTACTGCTTCTTGTTTTTCTAATTTACCTGGAACTAATATAGCTTTTTTTAGTTCTTTTTCATAACCATCAAGAAATTCTACAACTTTTTCATCAAATTTAATTTCTTCAACTTCAAGTTTTTCTTGACCTATTTCATCTATTATCTCTTTTTGTCCCTTACATATTTGCTTTATTTGTTCATGACCAAACATTATAGCATCCAACATTTCATCTTCACTAACTTCATTTGACCATGCTTCAACCATGGTAATAGCATCCATTGTACCTGCAACAGATAAATATATTTTACTTACTTCTTGTTGTTCTTTATTTGGATTTAATACATATTCTCCATCTATATATCCAACAGTAACTCCAGCAACTGGTCCTTCAAATGGTATATCTGAAATACCTAGTGCAAGTGATGCACCTATTGTTGCTAGATTTTCTGGCATATTTACTCCATCATATGAAACAGTGTTAATAACTACATGAACAGCATTTAAAAAGCTTTCTGGAAATAGTGGTCTTATTGGTCTATCTACTAATCTTGAAATTAATATTTCTTCTGTTGATGGCTTTGATTCTCTTTTTACAAACCCTCCTGGAAATTTACCAGATGCATAAAATTTTTCAATGTAGTCAACAGTTAGTGGAAAGAAATCTTGACCTGGTTTTACATCTTTTGATCTTGTTGCAGTTGCTAATATTGTTGTCTTACCACAAGTTAATAGCACTGCTCCTCCAGCTTGTCTTGCAATTCTTCCTGTATTAACTTTTAATACCTCGTTTCCTAATTTAATTTCGAAATTTTTTTCATTTTCAAACATTTTTCCTCCTTCTTTCAGGGGCGTAGTAAATAACATTGCAAGCCTTGAAAAAGGATTCCAAAATTACTTACTACATACAACCCCTTATATTGCATTTTATCATATTTCAACTAGCAAATTCAATATTTTTTTGCTATACTACAGTGAGGAAGTGAGATAATGGAAAATTTAAAAATACCAACTAGTATAGCTATAATTATGGACGGTAACGGTAGATGGGGATTACTACATAAAAATAGTAGAACTGAAGGACACAAACAAGGTGTAATTGCACTTGAAAATATTATAAAAATCTGTATAGAATTAGGTGTAAAAACTTTAAGTGTCTATGCTTTTTCTACTGAAAACTGGTCTAGACCTAAACTTGAAGTTAATACATTAATGTTTTTATTTAAAAATTACTTGATTAACAAAAAAGAAACTTTGAATGAACAAGGCATTAAACTTTTAGTTAGTGGTTCAAAAGAAAAAATCCCTAGCTATTTACTAGAAACCATAGAAAGTACATGTAAGTATTTAGAAAACAACGAAAAACTTACACTAAATATTTGCTTTAATTATGGTGGTAGACATGAAATAGTTGATGCAGTTAATTCATTATTAAACGATGGTTATACAAAAATAACTGAAGATGATTTATCAAATAGAATGTACAATAACATAAATAGCCCTGATCTTGTTATACGAACTGGTGGTGATTTTAGAATAAGTAATTTTATGCTTTGGCAAATTGCATATTCTGAACTTTACTTTACACCTTGTTTATGGCCTGATTTTGGTAGAGAAGAATTCTTAAAAGCTATTTATTCTTATCAAAAAAGAGACAGACGTTTTGGAGGTTTAAGTAATGAAAAAAAATAGAATTTTACTTTTTCTTTTTATACCTTTGCTAGTATATATACTGCTTTCCAGTAAAATACTATTTCTAATTTTCACAGAAATTGTTGTTTGTTGTGCTTTATATGAATTATATAATATGTTCTTAAAGAAACAAAAAAACGTATATTTCTATCCTGGACTTATAATCTGCTTTATATTCCCAATATTAGTGTATTTTAATTTTATGACAAAAGTTAGTTTAACAGCTTCAGCATTTATTGTAGCAGTTTCAGGTATGCTAATAGATAATGAGAAAAAATTTACTGAAAAGCTGTCATTAACTTTTTTTGGTATAATGTATATACCTATACTATTCTCTTATGCACTAAAAATACAACAATTTAAATTTGGTGGTTTAATTATTACATACGCCTTTTGTTCTATTTGGGCTTGTGATACATTTGCATACTTGGTTGGCTCTAGAATAGGAAAGCATAAATTCACAAAAATATCTCCTAATAAGTCTATAGAAGGGGTTATAGGGGGATTCTTTGGAGTTTTAATAATTAGCTACATATTTAAGTATTTTGTACCTAAAATATTTTTTGGAACTAATTTAGCTATTTTATCAGTACTACTTACAATCGTTGCTGTCTTCGGTGACTTATTTGAATCGAAAATAAAAAGAGATTTAGATGTAAAAGATTCTAGTACTATACTTGGTGGACATGGTGGTTTCCTTGATAGATTTGACAGTGCACTATTCGTAATACCATTTGTTTACTATTATTGGAGGTTAGTATGCTTTACAAATTAACCATAACTTTCAAAAAAGATTATGATATAGAGAAAATAAATATATTGGACTTCTTTAAGAATATAAAGGAGTCTTTTAATGTTATAAGCAAGGAATATGTTTTTTTAGATAATAATGTATCATTTAATGACTATGTTCCCGATAAAATAAATTGTTTTCTAGAGTTTATCATTTCATTTGATGGTAATAATATTGATGAACTTATTAAAAAATTTTTATCAGACTTTGACTTTATACTAGACTACATCCTAATAAAATTATCTGAAGTTGAAAGTAAAAAAGATGAGTTTTCAATAAATTCATCACAGATAAATAATCTGGTTAATAATATAGACAAACTTTTCTACATTAGAAAAGACTTACA
The DNA here is from genome assembly GCF_014892235.1 of Sneathia sp. DSM 16631. Classification (NCBI taxonomy): domain Bacteria; kingdom Fusobacteriati; phylum Fusobacteriota; class Fusobacteriia; order Fusobacteriales; family Leptotrichiaceae; genus Sneathia; species Sneathia sp. DSM 16631. The sequence goes on from NZ_JADBHL010000001.1 coordinate 249,578, forward strand.
AGAAATGAGTAGATTTATTCGTAAAGATAAAAAAGATGAGTATTATAGACTTATTAAAAACCTTTCACTAACAAAGTATTATCTAAAAGATGAAACATTTAATCTACGTATGATTAATGTTACAAATGAACTACAAAATATACAAAGTCGTTTGGTAGAATATGCAAAAACTTTTGGAATAGACTTTCAACTTAACTATGATATTAACAATACTATTACTATGGATAAAATACTATTTTTTGCTATTAAACCCTCTCTTATATCCCTACTTTATGCTTTTATACATGAAGAAAATGAAAAAAGACAAAGAAATATAGAAAAAAAGGAATTTATAGTCTCTATTAACTTTATACAAGATTTTAACAAGATAAAGATAATAATCAACAATCCTAATATACAATACAATCTTGCATATACTAATATTGCAAAAAATGACTTCTATTCTATAAAAGAAAATGAACTAGAATTATCATTTTTGAACTATAAGCATATTATAGAATCAAAAGATGGACGTTTATACATAGATGAAGATTCAAATATAGTAACAAAACTTCCACTTAACTTTTTAACACTTAATTGCTATATAATAAAAACAGCTCTAGGATATTTTGCAATAGATAAGACTAAAGTAATAAATGTATTTAAATATAATAAGGATAATGTTGTATCAATAAACAACGTAAAGTATTTTAAAATTTCTTCATTTGAGATGCCAATTTTAAATTCAGTTACTAATCCAAAATTTGCTATACAAATTTGTATAAAATTGCAAAATTTCATACTTTTAGTTAACGATGTACTTTATGAAGAAAAGATATTTGTACGACCTATAGAAAACGATAATAATAACTTTATAGGTGAATGCCTATTAAAAGATACTAAAAAAGCGTATATATTAAATCTTGCATCATATCTAGAAAGAAGGTAATATGGATAACAAAATATCAAATACTATATCTAAAGATCTTTCTATTATAAAAGAAATCTTAGAATTTTTACTACATATTAATTCTATTGAAAAAGAAGACTTTCAATTTTGTGTTAAAAAATTAAATGAACTGGAAAATGATACATTCTTTTTAAAAAATATTTACGATATTGATACTATAAGCCTTTTAAAAAAGATTTTTTCTATTATCGATAGAAATAAAAAGACATATTATGAGTACAAGAATAATATATTTAAATGTTTTAAAGCATTTGAAAATCTATATATTGCCTACTTAAAAACTGGTGTAAATGAAAAAAAGAATAATATAGTTAATATAGAAAATGAAATTCATTCTATTACAAAAAATATACAAGATATACTAAATAAAAAAAATGAGTCTAAAAACTACTATTACATAAAACTAACTTTAGATAGTACTGTACCATATTTTTACTTATCTAGAAGAACTATACTTAGATACTTACTACAATTTGGTAATCCATATAATTATACACCTGATATATTAGATGACGACTTATACACCTACTTCATAATGGACTATAAGGTCGATAAAAATGTAGATGTTGAAAATATATTCAAGTATCTAAAAGAAAATGATGCTGCTATAAAAAAATATGAGATATATAAAATACATATAGATCACAATATATATAATCTAAAATTTTACATTAATGAAGAAGTCAATGAAAACTCTTGTCTTTTCATGCCTAATTTTAATTTTTTAGACATTGTTCATTATAGAAATTACTATGATACATATATAGAATCTAAAAACCAAAGATATTTGCTAGAACCCTTATTAAAAATGAAAGATAAGAATATAAACCTTGTTACCATAAAGAAAATTAGTGATAGAGAAGTAAGAATTTTCTTGCCAGCTGGTCTTAATTCAAAAAACATTACAAACATTAAGAAAATAATAGGTAGTATTCTAATAGATAAAAACATTTCTGAGATTTTATACTCACTAGATATTGACTTTTTAGGCTTACAAATGTTAGAATATTTAAGACGGAAGTATAACATTGAATTTGGAAATGTATTACAATGAGTTCGGAGGTAAATATAATGCAAAAAATCACTAAAGAGCAATTAAAGGAAAAAATTAAATTAGCTCTAAGACGTCAATACGGCAAAACTTTTGAAGAAGCTAAAAATTATGAAATCTACTACGCTGTTTCAAGTGCTGTTATGGATGACGTTGTTGAAAAATGGTACAACACTAAAAAGACTTATGCTAAAAAACAAGTTAAGCAAATGTACTACTTCTCAGCAGAATTTTTAATGGGTAGATACTTAGGAAATAATTTAATAAACTTACAATATGATAAGATTATTAAAGAAGTGTTAGATGATCTTAATATAGACTTAAGCTTAATTGAAGATAAAGAAATGGATACAGGACTTGGTAATGGTGGACTTGGTAGATTAGCTGCTTGTTTCCTTGATTCATTAGCAACTCTTAGCTTACCAGGACATGGTTATGGTTTAAGATATAAATATGGTTTATTTGAACAAAAAATAGAAAATGGATTCCAAGTTGAATATCCTGATGATTGGACAAAATTTGGTACTCCTTGGGACATAAAAAGACTTGATAGAACATTTGAAGTTAAATTTGGTGGTAATGTAGAAATCCATAAAGACGAAGTTGGAAAAGAATACTACAAGAGAGTTAATACTGAAAATGTAAAAGCTATTGCTTATGATGTTCCAGTTATAGGATATGGAAATGGTGTTGTAAATACTTTAAGATTATGGGAAGCACAATCTATGGAAGGATTTGATTTACAACTATTCAACGCTCAAAGATATCTTGCAGCATCAGAAAAAGAAATAGAAGCTGAAGATATATCAAGAGTTCTTTATCCAAATGATACTGAAAGAAGTGGTAAATGGTTAAGATTAAAACAACAATACTTCTTCACATCAGCATCATTACAAGATATAGTTAGAAGATATAAATCAATATATGGTAATAACTTTGATAAGTTTAGCGATAAAATTGCTATACAATTAAATGATACTCACCCAGTTGTAGCAATACCTGAACTTATGAGAATATTATTAGACTATGAAAAATTAGGTTGGGATGAAGCATGGAATATTTGTAAAAAAGTATTTGCTTACACTAACCACACAATTTTATCAGAAGCACTTGAAAAATGGGATATCTCATTAATTCAACCTCTATTACCTAGAATTTATCAAATAATAGAAGAAATCAACAGAAGATTTGTAAATGAATTAAGAGAAAAATATCCTAGTGACTTTGATAGAATAAATAGAATGAGTATAATTTCTAATGGACAAGTTAAAATGGCATGGCTTGCAATAGTTGCATCACATACTGTAAATGGTGTTGCAACATTACATACTGAAATATTAAAACATCAAGAATTAAAAGATTGGTATGAACTATACCCTGATAAATTCCAAAACAAGACTAATGGAATTACACAAAGAAGATGGGTATTAAAAGCAAACCCTGAATTATCAGAATATATTACAAAATTAATTGGTTCAGATAAGTGGATAACAAACTTAAGTGAATTAAAGAAATTAGAAAAATATATTGATGACGAAAAAGTCCTACATGATATTATGGAAATCAAGTTAAATAACAAGAAGAAATTAGCAAAATATATACTAGATACAACTGGCATTGAAGTTGATCCTACATCAATATTTGATATTCAAGTTAAAAGATTACATGAATACAAACGTCAATTGCTAAATGTATTCCATATAATGGACTTATACAACAAATTAAAGGAAAATCCTTTATTAGATGTATATCCAAGAACATTCATATTTGCTGCTAAATCAGCTCCTGGATATAGAAGAGCTAAGGGTATAATTAAATTAATAAACTCTATTGCACAAGTTATTAATAATGATGCAAGTATCAATGGAAAGATTAAAGTTGTATTCCTTGAAAACTATAGAGTTTCATTAGCAGAAAGAATATTCCCTGCTGCTGATATATCTGAACAAATTTCAACAGCTGGTAAGGAAGCTAGTGGTACTGGTAATATGAAATTCATGGTTAATGGTGCAATTACATTAGGAACTATGGATGGTGCTAATATCGAAATAGTTGAAGAAGCTGGTAAAGAAAATGAATTTATATTCGGTCTAACAGCTGATGAAGTTGAAAGATTAAATGAATATGGTAAATATGATCCTATGGAAGAATACTATGTTGTAGATGGTCTACAAAAAGTTGTTGACCAATTAACAGATGGTACATATGATGATAATCATACAGGATTATTCAAAGAAATTCGTGATTCTATACTTTATGGTGTAGATGGAAATAGACCAGATGTTTACTATGTCTTGAAAGACTTCCCACAATATAGAGCTACACAAGCTAAAATATCTAAAGCCTTTGCTCAAAAAGAAAATTGGGCTAAGATGGCATTAAAGAATATTGCAAATGCTGGTAAGTTCTCTTCAGACAGAACAATTGAAGAATATGCAAATGATATTTGGAATATTAAACCTTGTAAACCTGAAAATTATATAAAATAAAATTGTCGCTATTGCGACAATTTTTTTATAAGCCAATTTCTAAATTCATTACTATTTATCTTAAGTGCGACTGTAGTATTAGGTTCTTTTTTATACACCCCATTTAAATCTACTACTGTTGCTCCTCTTGTATACTGTCCTTGTATCTCTATATCCACAAAAAGCTTTCTAGTTTCAAATAAATTAGGATTAACTAAATAGGCTACTGCTGTTGCATCATAAATTGATGCCATTTTACCTATCTTCCCTCCCCTATAATCCACTATTGCTTGATAACAAAACTTACCTATTTCTGTCTTTGAATCTTTTAAATCATCTTCACTAATTCTTGCATCATCGCCCATTTCAAGACCTATCATAGTAATATCTATACCCTCATTAAATACTATTTTAGCTGCATCAGGATCTGCCCCTATATTAAACTCAACTAATGGACTCATATTACCTCTTCCAATAGCTCCACCCATTAATACTATCTTTTCAATATTCTCTTTTACACTTGGATATGACTTTAATAGTAAGGCGATATTTGTTAATGGTCCTAAAGCAATTATACTAATCTTTTCATTACTATTTAATATTACATTTTTCATTTCTTCTACTGCATTATCTTTTGCCTTATTCAATGATTCTTTTAGTACTATACTCCCAAGTCCACTTTTACCATGAAATTCACTTCCATCTACAAATTTTTGTATTAGTGGCTTACTAGAACCTCTTGCAACCTGTATATCTGGTCTACCAAAAAAACTAACTAAATTTAATGCATTTCTTGTTGTATTTTCTATACCCACATTACCAGCTACTGTTGTTATTAACCGTATATCTAGTTTAGAACACTTAATTGCAAGTGCTATAGCTATTGCATCATCAATACCTGGATCTGTATCTATTATTACTGGTATCATACTCTCACCTCATTCTCTTTTTGTATATTATACACTTTATTTCAAAAAAAAGCACTCTAAGTAATACTTTATTTATATATTGAATTTACAAATAAATAAATTGATGGTAAAATATTTATATCAATATTAATGGAGGGATCACATTGGACATAGTGCCCAAATTGATGCTAATATTTTTCCTTATACTTGTTAATGCATTTTTCTCATGTGCAGAAATTGCAATATTTTCAGTGAATAAAAACAAGATATTAGCATTAGTTGAAAATGGAGATAAAAGAGCAAAATTATTACTTAAAATGATAGAAAGTCCTAGTAAACTTTTATCTACAATACAAGTTGCAATAACACTTGCTAACTTCTTTGCATCAGCATCTGCTGCTATTAGCTTATCTAACAAGCTAGAACATTCATTAACTAATTTACCTTATGCTCGTGAATTATCTGTTGTTATAGTAACACTTATACTTTCATATCTTTCATTAGTTCTAGGTGAATTAGTACCAAAAAGAATAGGTTTACAAAAATCATTAGGAATTTCTCTATCATTAGTTGGAATATTAAATATATTTTCAATAATTTTTACTCCTCTAATATTTATACTAACTGTATCTACAAATGCTATGGTATTTATTCTAGGATTTAGTAAAAATAAGGAGAGCGATGATTTAAGTAAAGAAGAAATGATTGCTGTTTTAAATAATGGTAATTTAGAAAAACCTGAAAAAGAAATGATGGAAAATATTATAGACTTTGATGAATTACTTGCTCGTGAAGTCATGATTCCAAGACCTAATATATTTGCAATACAAAAAAATGAAACAATAGAAAGCTTATTGAGTAAAAAAAATATTACTACATACTCTAGAGTCCCAGTCTATGACGAAGACCTTGATGATGTTATAGGGATACTGCATATTAAAGATTTACTTCTATTACAAGATAGATCTGTTACTGCAGAATCACTTATGAAAGAAGCATATTTTGTACCTGATACAAAAAAAGTAAGTCAACTTTTCATGGAAATGAAAACTAACAACAATCATATGGCAATATTAATAGATGAATATGGTGGTGTTTCAGGAATTGTAACACTAGAAGACCTACTAGAAGAACTTGTAGGTGATATTACGGATGAATACGATAAGAAGATATATAATATAGTTGAAATAGGGAAGAATAAGTATCTTGTAAATGGTGATTTATCAATTAATGACTTAAATGACTTTTTAAAGACAGATTTTTACTCTGAACACTATGATTCTGTTGGAGGTCTTGTAATAGAGCATATAGGCTACATACCTGATGATAATGCCAATATCGATGACATCTACATAGATGGTGCTTGCTTTAAAGTGCTAAAGGTAAAGAATAAGAAGATTCAAAAAGTATTAATAAAAAAAGATGCCCAATCTAATTAAGATTGGGTATTTTTAGTTTATAATCATATTTAATATTATCGTTAATATGGTGGGTTATATATAGTAAAGTTAAAGGTTTTGAGTTTATATATTCAATAATATTACTTCTATTTTCAGCGTCTATATTAGCTAGTGCTTCATCTAAAATTAAAATATTTTTTTGATTGTATAAAACTCTAGCTAAATTTATTCTCTGAATTTCACCAGTTGAAAGAATTGATTCATCTAAGGTCTTATCTTTATCTATATGTTCTAATTTTAAATTTTTTAATATTTCATCCATTTTATTTTTATCATATTTTGAAAAAAGAGCTATATTATCATAAATATTTGCATATATTATTTTATTTTCATCACTTATATATGTAATATTATTATATATGCTTTTCATATTAAATGTATTTATATCCTCGTCATTTATTTTAATAACACCGTCATATGTTATTAGACCTAAAATACTTTTAATTAAGCTAGATTTTCCACTTCCACTTTTACCTAAAATTATATATTTTTCATCTTTATTAATTTTAAATGAAAAATTTTTAATAATAGTTCTTTCTTGAAAGCTCAAACCAAAATCATCAAAGGTAATGTTATCTATCTTTTTAACATCCTTCTTTTCTACTAAATCACATACTAATTCTTTATCAAATTTATTTAAGATTGACTTACCTACCTTTATTTTCGCAATCAAAGAAGAAAATGAAATTATTGACTTATTAAAATTATTAAATACATCTGTTATAGCTGTAAATAGTCCTAAAGATACGTAGTTATAGTAAATCATTATATATACTATGGCGTATAGAATTACATTGGATAGTGCAATAACAAAATTAATAAAGACATTATACTTCTTATTGAACTTGAATGTTTTAAGGTATTCTTCCTTTAACTTAGTACTAGTTCTATCTATTGCAAAAATGAAGTTATTTTGCTTATTAGAATAGATAAAATTCATGATACCGTATAATATATTTTTTATCTTCTTTAAATATATGCCCTCTGCAGTATTAAGATCTTTTTGTTTCTTTTCTAGAGTTTTAACGAATAATTGGGGGATATAGTAAGTAAATATTGAAAGTATTACACAAGCTAAAAATAGTACGTAGCTATAGTATACTAGTGTTATAACAGAAAATATTATTAATGATATACAACCAACTATTTCGCATATACCACCTATATAGTTATTAATAATATCCTCAACATCGTTTATAGTCCAAGATAATACCTTATTTTTATCTATGTCTTTTGCTTTTTGATCATTTATTTTCAATGCTAAGTTATACTTTATTTCATTTTTAATTTCTTCTTTTATTTTAGCATCCGTGTTATTTAACACATTATTATATATTACATACATTATGTATCCCATAAGCTGTATAACAAGTAAAATCATTGCCATCTTATATTCTTTTTTAACAATATAGTTGAATATATTTACAAAAAATAAGGGCAAAATAGCTTTAATTAATGATTCTCCAGCATATATAACTGATAAATATGTAATCTTAATTTTATTCATCTTCATATTGTACTACCTCACCTTTTTTTAAATATATTACCTTATCAAACTGTTTTAAATATTCATCATCATAATGATGTGTTATTAAAATTAAAGTCTTATCTGAATTAATTAACTTGTTTTCTATATTATATCTATTTTTTCCATCTAAATTTGAGGTAGCTTCATCTAATATTACTATATTTTTTCTATTATAGAATACCTTAGCTAGATTTAATCTTTGTTTTTGACCTAATGATAAATTATCATCTTTTACTTCTTTATCAATTGTAGAAATTTCTAGTTCATTTAAAATACTATTAACTAATGCCTTATCACAATTTTCATCGTATATTGAAACATTATCATATATATTTGAATAAAAAATGAAATTTTCTGAATTTATATACTCAATTTCAGAATAAATCGAATATTTATCAACACTTTTTATATCCTTAGAATTTATTAAAATTTCCCCACTATAATTAGAAATATTTTTTAATAATAGATTTATTATTGTAGATTTACCACTACCTGATTCTCCAATTATTAAGCACTTATCTCCTTTATTTAGTGATAAATTAAAGTTATTTATTATTCCATCTAAACAAACTTCCTTAAATTCTATCATAGATATATCTGATATTTTATCATAGCTTTCTTCTAATTCTATTTCATTATCATATTTTTCATAAACCTTTTTAGAATTTTTTAATGATATATATTTTCCCACAATTTCATTTATGGTGTTACAAAAATATGCACAGAATGTACAAATAGGGAAAAATGCTGATATAGGGAGTTTATTGTTTATTATATACACAGTAGTTATACTAGCATTTAGTATCTGTATTAAAACACTTAATATTGTTAGTTCACTTATTACCAAATGAAATTTTTTGTTTAGGTTATAATATACTTTAAGGTATTTATTATTATATTCATTTTGTTTATCTGCAAAATTTTTTATTTTATTCTCAAAGAAGAATTTATACACATTTTCATATAAATTAGTAACATACTTAACATTTTTTTCTTTTTCTTTTGAAATGTCATATTGTATTGTTTCTATTTTTGAAGACAATTTATCCGAAAATTTAAACATTAATGCAAAACCTATTAAGTTAAATATGAAAATATATACATTAAACCATAATATCATACTTCCAGTAAAAAGAACTATTAAAACATCGTATAAAAATATATATACATTTTTAAAATATTCTTCTTTTATACTATTCATATCATTTACTAGCCATGATATATACTTTTCTTTTTCTTTTAATTTGGAGTTTTTTTGATTAATTATTTTATGGGAAAGATCATTAATAATAGATAATTTTATATTTTCTAAATATCCTTCTCTTAATACAAGATATGCATAATCAATAATGGCAGATAGCATTATTACAAAAAACTCTATTGCAATATAAAAGACTGTCCCCTTAAATCCTTCTTTAAAACATTATTTAGTATAAACATACCTAACATTGTTTTAAAGATAAATAGGAATGCTTTTAAAAAGATGAAAAAACATAAGCTTATCTGCTTAAAAATATTCTCCTTAAAATATGATTGTAACTCTTTCAATATTTCCTCCTTATATAAAAAAAATCGGCATAATTACAAAAATATTTAATTACACCGAATACTTCACTTATCTTGCACTTACTGCGTCAGCTAATTTCTTACCAACTTTAAATTTAACAACTGTTTTAGCTGGTATTTCGATTTCTGTACCGTCTTTAGGGTTTCTTCCTTTTCTTGCTTCTTTATCTTTAGTTGCAAATGTTCCCCATCCAACAAATTGTACATCTTTACCTGCTACTAAACTTTCTTCTACTAATTGTAAAAATTCATTTACTAATTCTTCAGATCTTTTTTTACTTTCACCTGTTTTAGCTGCGTATGCTTCTACAAATTCCTTCTTTGACATCTCTTTGTATCCTCCTAAAAATTATTTTATCTAATAACGCTGTAAACTACTGCTGATACTAAAAATAATACTGCTACATATTCTGTAAATTTTTCTATTCCGTCTTTTTCTTGGTCTAAGATGCTTTCAGTCTTAGCAACAGTTTGACTTTTATCTGGTTGCATTAATATTACAGCTACTAGTATAATTGATAAAACTACCATGAATGCTACGAATAAACCGTTCATATATCCTCCTATTTACCAGCTTTAATAAGCTCAATAAATGATTCTGGGTCTAAGCTTGCCCCACCTATTAATCCTCCATCTATATCTTCTTGAGCTAATAAGTCAACAACATTTGCTGGTTTCATTGAACCACCATATTGTATTGTAACTTCATTTGCTACTTCTTTTGAGTATAGAGATTCTAATAGGTTTCTTATAAATTTATGTACTTCTTGAGCCATTTCTGGAGTTGCTGTTTTACCAGTTCCTATAGCCCATATTGGTTCATATGCTATAACCACATTTAACATTTCATCAGAACTTAGTCCTTTTAAACCTTCAACTATTTGTTCTTTTACAACGTCTTTAGTTATTCCTTTTTCTCTTTCTTCTAATTTTTCACCTATACATAATATTGGTTTAAGTCCATGTTTTAAAGCTGACTTAACTTTTTCGTTAATAAATGCATCTGTTTCGTGATAGTATGCTCTTCTTTCAGAGTGACCTAAAATTACATATTCTACACCTAAATCAGTTAACATTAAAGGTGACACTTCTCCTGTATATGCTCCACTTTCTTTTGGGTTCATATTTTCTGCTGCTATCTTAATTATGCTACCTTTTGTCATTTCAACTGCAGTTTGTAGTGATGTAAATGGAACACCTACTATAACATTTCTATCTAATCCTTTTACAAGTGGTAAAAGTTTTGTGAAAAACTCTTTAGTTTCTGAACAAGTTTTGTTCATTTTCCAATTTCCTGCAATAATTGTTTTTCTCATCATCATGCCTCCAACTATCTATTTTACTTGTAAAGTGTATCATATTTTTTCCTTAATTGCAAGGATTAGTATAATACACACTAAGTAAAATATTAGATTATAAATTTATCTATAACATCTGCTAGAACACCATCTTCATTAGTAACTGCTGTATATTTACATTTTTTCTTGATATCCTCATTAGAGTTACCAGCTGCAACAGGTAAACCAACCTCTTCTAACATTGCTAAATCATTGTATGAATCTCCACAAGCTATTACATCGTTTAAATTAATATTTATTATATCACATAATTTTTTTATTGCTACCCCTTTACTTATATCTTTATTAGCTATTTCAATAAAATGTGGATCTGATATTGCTAGATAGTATTTATCACCTATTTCTTTTGCTAATTTTTCATAACATTGTTTTATATTACTTTCAGATGATATAAACATACATTTTACAATTGCACTTAAATCAAGTTTATATATATCTTCTATTTCCTTTAATTCTAGTTTTGTTATTCTTGACTCTATTTTACTATATTCATTAATGCAATCAGTATAAATAAATTTATCTATATAAGTAACTATTGTTACACCAAGTTTTTTTGCTAAATTATAGAAATAGATTACATCTTCTCTTGATAGACCCTTTAAGAATATTGTTTCTTCTGTCTTACAATCAAATATTTGACCTCCATTAAAAGCTACTATATATCCTTCATAATCTTTCATTTTTAGTTCTTTTGCAAAAGATTTCATTGCTTCTATAGGTCTACCGCTAGCCAATGCAAACTTACATCCTTTTTGTTGTGCTTTTATTATAGCATTTTTATTATTTTCAGGTATCAAACTTTTATTTGTTAATAAAGTTCCATCCATATCTGTTGCAATCAATTTATACATAAATCCTTAATCCTCCTATATCATTATTTTAAATTTACCTTTTATGTCATTTACACTATCTTCGTTTGGTACAAAGTAGTATATTCCATTCTTTCTAGTAGATTCTCCTTTTATTTCGTATTGTTGTATGTTTAATAAACCTAAAAATGATGGTAAAATCTTTAAAGGATTATAACTAATTTGCATATTATTGTATGCATAACTAAATACATTAGGTATCTTTTTCACTCCACTTGGACTTATTAACTTGAATATTATACTCTTCATTAATTGTCTTTGTCTTTCTTCTCTCTTAAAATCACTGTCTGATTTTCTATGTCTTGCATATGCTAAGGCACTATCACCTTTTACTGTATATTTTTGATCTTTCTTAAAACTCCATCCATCTTGCACAAATGTATGGTTTGATACTATATCAACACCGTCTAATATATCTGTAATATTTACTATATCTTCAAATCTAAATACTACGCTATAGTTTACACGAGTATCTAAGAAATTTTCAACAGTCTTGATACTACATTCTCTACCACCAAAAGCAAAAGCATGTGTTATTTTATCATATTTATCTTTACCATAAATACTTACATATGAATCCCTTGGTATAGAAACCATTTTTATTGTAAATAATAACGGTATAACTTTTACTAAAACTATTCCATCTGTTCTTGACCCTTTTAAATTTTCAGTTCTTGCGTCACTTCCTAATATTAATATATTATATGGCAACATTAGCCAAATAAATAATATAACTATTAATAATAGGACTACTCTTCTTATTTTCAACTACTTGCCCCCTAACATATCAAGAAAAAATATAGCACGCTTGTGCTATATTTTATATTTGTTTTCTCATTTCATCTGCTACTTCTTGTACATCAGACCCTATTATTACTTGTACTGAATGTTCATCTACTACAACAGTGTCAACTGCTCCAACTTGTTTTAAGACTACTTTATCAACTAAATTAGAATCTCTTAATTCCATTCTTAATCTTGTTATACAGTTATCAATTGTAATAATATTTTCCTTTCCACCTAATCCTTTTATTACTTCACTTGCAATTTCAGAAAAGTCCTTCTTACTTGTAGATTCAGTTTCGATTTTTGAAGAACATGCACATTCTTTCTTTTTCATTTCTTCAGCGATAAATTGTACTTTAGGTCCAATAATAATTTGAACTGAATTTTTATCTTGTACTATTACTTCAACTGCACCTGCATCTTTTAACTCATCTTTATTAATTTTAGCAGTTTCATGTAATTCTAATCTTAATCTTGAAACACAGTTGTCAATTGTGATAATATTTTCTCTTCCACCTAAACCCTTTACAATCTTGTCAGCAATTTCCTTGTAATCTTCTTTCTTATTACCAAACTTAAACATATATTCTCCTTTCAAATTAAATTTTAAGCGGCATTGTTAAGTATACATTATTGTTCTTATTACCATCTTCCTTTATTAACACTGCTGATATTTCATCAGACATATTAATTTCTAATATATCTGCATTTTTTACAGATGCTAAATACTCAATTATGAACTTAACATTTAAATAAATTTTAATATCTGGACAATCTTTAACAATCAACACATCTGAACTAGTGCTACCATATTCTCCAAAACCTGAAATTCTTAATTTATCTCCTGTAAACAAAAATTCTGCTACGTCTTTCTTTTCTTTTTTATCTCTTACAAATATTTGAACCTTTTCTAATGCTGTATGTAAATCGGACTTGTTGATCTTAACTTTTTTATCCACCTTTACATTATTTAGTATACCAACATAATCGGGAAATTGCAATTCAGTAACTTTTGTTATTACTTCTATATCATCTAATTTGAATAATACTCTAGTCCCTTCTGATCTAAATATCACTTTATTTAAAGTTGTTTCTCTAAATATCTTAAGTAATGCTTGCGTAATTTTTAATGGTATACTTACACTAATATTTTCATTAGTGTCATTTTCTAAAATTTCAACTTCTCTGTACATTAATCTATATGAATCAGTTGCTACTAATTTTAATGTTTTTTCTTCAACATCAAATTTAATACAATTAATCTTTGGCTTTTCAATATCTGATGAAGCTGCAAATTGAGTATTTTCTATATTTTCTAATAATGTCTTCTTATCTAATGTATATTCTACTCCATTTATTATATCTATATCTTGTGTTTGTTCATATTCTATCAGACTATAATTTGAAACGCTATCACTAGTGATTAATTTAATCTTTTTATTTTCTTCTTTTATTTCAACTTCTTCATCTTTAACCTTACGTAAGAATTCTTCTATTAATTTATGCTTAATTAATATTTTACCTTCGTTTATAATAAAAGCATCACAATAACATTTAATAAATAAATTATACCCTATAGCTTTAAATTCTAACTTATTATCCTCAGTAGTTTCAATATATATACCACCCTTACTATCATCAGTTATGGCATTTTCAACTATCCTTATAGCTCGTAAAAAATCTTTAGTTTTTACTTTAATATCTAACATCTTCCACTCCTTTATCTTTTTCAAGGTGACGCTTTAATTTTGTTATTGCTTTCTTTTCTATTTGTCTTACACGTTCTCTTGTAATATTTAATATTTCTCCTATTTCTTTCAAAGTATGCTTAGTATTATTTAATCCATATCTTAATTCTAGAATTTCTCTTTCTCTATCTGTCAATATTGTTTCCAATAGGTCACGCATTTCATGTATTTGTTCTTCTTTAATGATATTATCTTCTACATCATCTTCTTTTCCAATCACATCTTCCAAGAAGATATTATCACCTATTGTTTCATTAAATGATATTACATCTTGAAACTCATTAAGTAGAAGCACAACTTTACTTGTCTTTAAATTTAACTTTTTAGCTATGTACTCTACAGGTGGATTTTCACCATGTTCTGTTGTATATTCATTTATTAATTTATTAACCTTAGCCAATTGTTCATGTTTATATGACGGTATTCTAATATCACGTCCCATGTTGATTATAGACTTCTTTATCGCTTGTCTTATCCACCAAACAGCATATGTACTAAATCTGTGACCCTTATTACAATCAAATTTTTCAATTGCTTTAAGCAATCCTAAATTCCCTTCACTTATTAAATCTATTAATGGTAATCCACTACCAGAAGATTTTTTTGCAACTGAAATTACAAGTCTTAAATTCGATAGTATTAGCTTATTTTTCGCCTCTTCGTCATTATTCTCTTTTATGCGTCTTAAAAGTTCAAGCTCTTCATCTTTATCGAGTAAATCATGTTTTCTTAAATCTGATAGATATAAGGAAATTAAATTTAACTCATTTTGTTCTTCCATAATAACCTCCTAGAATTCTGACCTTAAATTTCTATTCATAAATATTTCTGTTATTGTTGATGTAGATTGATTATTATACAATATGTTATATAACTCAATAAAAATTGGCGTTCTTAAGTTATTCTTTTCTATAATTTCCTTTAAAGCCTTTATTGTATATGCACCTTCTGAAACCATCTTCATATGACCCATGACTTCATCTACACTCATACCACTACCAATCTTTTCACCTAAATATCTATTTCTACTGTATTTACTTGTACAAGTTACAACTAAATCACCAAACCCTGTTAATCCTATGAAGGTCTTAGGATCTGCGTTATAGAACTTACCTATAATCATCATTTCTCCTATACCTCTTGTCATAAGTGCAGCTTTTGTATTATCTCCATAGCCTAAACCATCTGATATACCAGCAGCTATTGCAATGCAATTTTTTAATGCTCCTGCAAGCTCAGCTCCTATTAAATCTGTTCCTGTATATACACGTAAATATGATGTACTAAACATATTTTGTACTTTTTTTGCTATTTCTTCTTCTTCACAAACTGATACTATCGCTGATGGCACCTTATTTGATACTTCTTCTGCATGTGTTGGTCCTGCAAAATGAACATAATGATAATTTTTTTCTTTTAATTCCTCACTTACTATTTCTGATATTCTCTTTAAACTACCAATTTCAAGACCCTTTGCTACATTTACTATTATCTTACCTGGTTCTAACTTTTTTAAATTCTTTAAAACTGGTCTAATAAATTGTGTAGGTGTAGCAAGTAAAATAACAGAACATTCATCACAAAATTCATTAAAATCATCTATTACGTGAATATTGTCTAATAATTTATGATTTGGTAAAAATGTCTTATTTTCCCTATCCTTACGCAACAATTTTCTATTTTCTTCATCATGCTCCCAAAGATAACATTCATACCCTTTAGAAGCTAATAATATTGTTAATGCTGTTCCCCAACTTCCAGCACCTATTGTTAAAACTTTCTCCATATTACTCCTTATTTTTTCACCCTATCAAAAAATTTTGCTTCCTTATGTTCTAATAAATTCTTTATATTAGATTTATGTCTATATATAACTAAAATTCCTATTAACAAGGAAAAAATAACCTCATAAATATTACCTTTATATAAATAAACTGCTATAAAAAGTAAAGACGCTGATACCATAGATCCTAGCGAAACATATCCACTTATTATTGTAACTAATAAAAAGACAACTAATAGTGTCAATATTGAAAATGGTGATATTACGATAAAAACACCAACAGTCGTTGCAACTGCCTTACCACCTTTAAATTTCAAAAATATAGAATAGGTATGTCCAATTATTGCTAACATTCCACATAGTATTCCTATATTACCTCCAAACTTATATCCCAAATATGTTGGAATTAGTCCCTTTAATATATCTAATACTAAAGTCATAATACCATATCTATATCCCAATACTCTTGCTGCATTAGTTGAACCAACATTTCCACTACCATATTGTCGTACATCCACTTTTTTAAATACTTTACCTATCCATAATGCATTAGGTATGCTACCTAAAATATATGAAAACACTAATAATATAACTTTAATCACTTTAATCCTCTTTCTTTTTTTCTATTAATGCTACACTTTCAATATGATGTGTATTAGGAAACATATCTACTGAAGCAATTCTTTTCAATTCATATCCTAATTGTCTAAAGATATTCAAGTCTCGTGCAAATCTTGATGGTTCACATGATATATAGACTATTTGTCTAATATTATTACTACATACCTCTTTTATTACACTTTCTTCTATACCTTTTCTAGGTGGATCAAAAACTATACTATCTATCTTATCTTTACTTAAAATACTAGCTATACTTTTTTCCACTCTATTACATATGAATTCTATGTTCTTTATATCATTCTTTTTAGCTGTCTTTTTTCCAGATAATACTGCACTTTTAACACTTTCTATACAATATACCTTATTTACATTTTTAGCTAATATCATTCCTATAGTTCCAGTACCACTAAAAGCATCTATAACATTAGATGTATTATCTAGAAAACTTATTGCAAGCTTATATAGCTTTTTAACTTGCTCTATATTTATTTGGAAGAAAGAATCAACATAAATTTTAAAGTCTATTGAAAATATATTTTCACTTATATATTCATCCCCAAATAAATGTATATTTTTTTCTCCAAGTATTATATTATTCTTTTGATTTTTTACAGACACATAAACAGATTTAAGAAAATCTACCTCATCATAAACCTTTTTTAAAACTACTTTTAATTTATCAAGTTCCTTATTTTTATTTACAACTATGCAAACCATAGCTTCGCCCTTAGTGTTGTTACGGATTATAAGGCATCTTAGAAAACCAGTATCAGTATCTTCGTTATATACTGTAAACTTATTATCATTTAATTCTTTTAATATTATTTCCTCTATTTTACTTGCAACTGTAGACTTTAAATAATCTTCTTCTATACTAAATTTTGTATGCGATTTTCTTTTGTAAAATCCTACTTTTATCTTTCCATCTTGTATGAAAAATGGTGTTGCCACTTTATTTCTATAATTCGTTACATTACTTGCACCTATAATATTTTCATATATACTAGATACATCAAGTTTTGATATACTCTTTAGCATGTCTTTTAACATAATATCTTTATACTCCAATTGCTTTTCATACTTTATATGATTAAAATCACAACCAGAATTTTCTTCAAAACTTATCTTATTGTGTTCTTTTCTATCTTCTGATGGAACTAACACTTTTTGAATTAAAGCTCTTACATATGTTTTTTTAACTGATATTACTTTAACTTCTAATTTATCTCCTATACATGACATGGGTACAAACACAACTATATCCTCATATCTAGAAAGACCTTCACCACCAAAGACAATTTTTTCAATAGTTACTGTTATTACATCATTTACTTTTAACATAGATACTCCAATGCATTTTTTAATTGTATTAATAAGCCTGTTCTTAGAGCTATTTCATCGACCATAAAGTTAGTTGTATGCAATTCAGTAAACTTGTCACCTGCAACACCTAGTCTATAAAATGAACCTGGTATTTCTTCTAGGAAGAACCCTATATCTTCTACATCCATTCTTGGAACACTAATTAATTCAATATTATCTTTTCCTAAAATATCTACTGCATTCTTATACAAAAAATCTGTAAATTCTTTATTATTAATAACAGGTGCATAGCTATCTCGTATATGAAGTTCTAATTTTGCACCAAAAGATTCAACAAATTTTTTTAAATCTGTTTTAAATATATTTAATATGTATTGTTTCATATCTTGTGTTAGGGTACGAACTGTACCTGTAAGAGTTGCCTTTTCTGCTACTATATTCTCAGCAGTACCTGCTTCAAACTTACCTACAGTTATTACAGCACAATCTCTTGCATCTATTCTTCTTGAAACTATTGTTTGAATATAGTCAACTACCTTTGCACCAACTACTATACTATCTATACCATTAAAAGGTAATGCACCATGAGTTGCCTTACCTAAGATATCCATAGTAAATACCATAGATGTTGCGTGTAATTTATCGTATTTTACTCCTATCTTCCCTGCTTTAATTTCTGGTGCACTATGAAAAGATATTAAATTATCAATTTTTTCTCTATTTGCACCTTCATTTAGCATTCTTTTAGCTCCTCCAACTGTTTCTTCTGCTGGTTGGAAGAAAAAATGAGCTTCACCCTTCCATAAATTCTTGTTTTCTACTAATGATTTTATAACCCCCATTTGTACTGCCATATGAACATCATGTCCACACGCATGCATAACTCCTTTGTTCTTAGATTTAAACTCTAGGTTATTGTCTTCTACTAATGGAAGTGCATCCATATCTGCTCTAAATGCTAATTTACGTCCTTTACCATTTCTTATACGAGCATATATTCCTGTATTAGCTATCTTTTCATACTCAATATTATAACTTTCAAGGAAATCAATTATATATTTTTGTGTATTAAATTCTTCTTCACTTAATTCTGGGTATTCATGTAAATGTCTTCTTGTTGATATTACCCAATCTAAATTTTTTTCAACTATATAAAATATTTTTTTATTCAACTTTTTACTCCTAAACAGTTATAACTTATTATACTAAATAATTATATTTTTTTCAAACTAATATCAAAAAAGAATGCTAAATTACTGCATTCTTAATTACTGATATAGTTGAATTTATAGTCCTATTAATTCTAGTACTATTATCCATAAAATTTTCTAGATTAAGGAATATGGTAGCAAAAATATTAGCCTCTATTTCAAACCTGTCTGTACCCATAATATTACTAAAACATCTATTTACTTCATCATGCTTTAGTATATGATAAAATTCATGACATAAAACAAAGTTATACTCTATTTCATCTAAATTCTCGTCTATTACAATAATATTTTTATCCCTAATCTTTATGGTATATGAAACTATATCTCCTATCTCATCTTCTATTATGCTTACACCCTCATCTTTTAATATACCTACTATACTTTTACCGTGAGTCTTTTTATACTCCAGTGAAAATTCTATAGTTTCTTTTATCATAATTCGTTATTATCCTTCAACATATTAATATATACCTTAGTAATAGAGTTTTTTAGCATTTCATAGCTTTCTTTACTACTCTTATTCCCCTTAAAAAACATAATATTATTAGTTGATAATATTAAATCTAATTCTTTTAATTGACTATCTGATAACATACTTGTATCAATATCATTTTGCACTTCTTCAAAGCCTAATAAATATTGTGGACTAACATTCAATGCATGAGCTATCTTTTCTAGCTTATCACTAGGTATATTAATATCATTTTTTTCATAACGTGAAATTGTAGATTTTTTTAAACCTATCTTTTCACCCAATTCTACAAGTGTTAATTTCTTTTGTTTACGTATTTTCTTTATTCTTTCCCCTATATTCACTATATCACCTACTTTCCTATACTTTACTATATTTTTTACTAAAAAGCAACTTTTTTAAAAAAGTTGCTCTTCAGTATACTTATTTAATTTTTAATATTGTTCCTGTTAATGGTGCTAGTATAATCTTATCACCTTTAATTTTTACACCTTTTGGATTAATAATTCTAGTTGTACCTGCACTATTTTGATCAGCTAATACTTTTGCATTCTTTAACTTATCATATTTAAATTCTCTTTCTACATTATCTGCATTAACAAATACAACAAAGGTATCTTTCTTTCCTTTAACTTCATAACCTATTGCATTATCAGTTGTTCTATTTGCAATTAATTTAACATTTTTATCTACATCTTTCTTAGTTGTTAATCTAAATGCATCACTTGATTTTCTTATCTTTATTAACCCTTCTACATATGGAACCATTCTACTATCTTTTATTCTTTCCCAATCTATATGATTTATTGCATCTGGTGCGTTATATGAATCTTTGTTAAAGCATGTATATTTAAATCCTTGTACATAGAATAATTTTTCTATTGAATTTTTATCTGGTACATTTACCTTATATTGCTTTGTTCTTCCATATTCTTGTCCTGCATGTATAAATGGTATACCTTGTGAAGTTAATATTATCATATTACCTAATAAGGCTCTTTTTTCTATTTCAGCAAAATCTTCTTTCTTGCTTGGATCTTTCATAGTTGATACAGCTATTGTATCGAATAAAGTTAAGTTATCATGTGCTGCTATGTATTGAATTACATCTCCTGGATCATCTGCTAAAAAGTTAGTAGGATTTGCTTTAATATTATTAAACACACTATTAATATTTTCTTTTTTACCTGTTAAAAATGCTGGTTTACCTTCATCAGGAAATCCTGATTTTAAAGCATTTCTAATATCATCTGAGAACACTGAAACACTATTTGTTTCATTCACAAATCCTTGGTCAGATGGTTTAACTTTTATACCATCATCACCAACATAAGTTTTCCATCCTTCTCCTAGAATCAATACATTCTTATTTATCTTTGTAGCTTCATCTGCTATTTTTTCCATAGTTAATGCATCATGATCACCCATCATGTCAAATCTAAATCCATCAACCTTGTATTCATTCATTAAATATTTTATCGAATCTAGCATTAGTCTTCTTGTCATATAGTGTGTACTTGCTAATCTTCCACCACCATAATTTGTTTTTGGCTTAGAATCTTTTGTCATAAAATGATAATATTTTGGTTCTAAGTTTTCAAAAATATCTACATTTGCTGTATGGTTATACACAACATCTAATATTACACCCATACCTCTTTTATGTATTTCATTTACAAGATCCTTAAATTCTTTTATACGTGTTTCTGGATTATCTGGATTAGTTGAATACATTCCTGATAATGAGAAGTAGTTTTGTGGATCATATCCCCAGTTATAGTTTGCTTTCTTTTGTAAATAATCATCTGATCTTTTTCTATTTGATTCATCTATATTATAGCAACTTAAAACTGGTAGTAATTGTATATGTGTTACACCTAATTTTTTTAGGTAGTCTAATTTTTCTATAAACGCCTTAAAAGTACCATAAGGTGCTTTTAATTTAAGGTTATTATCTGAAGTGAAATCTCTTACGTGTACTTCATAGATTATCGCATCTTCTCTATTTTTATATCCCTTTATTTTAGCAAAACTTAATTTAGTACCAATTTTATCTGGATTTACAAAGGCTGCTTTTGCAAATTGTTGCTTACTGCTTTTATTCCATGCTCCTAAAGATTTTGCATATGGGTCTAATGCCATTACCTTTTCATTACCTCTAGTTATTTCATAGCTGTATAAATAGTCTGTATAATTACTTATTTCCTTATTTGAAGTTAATTTTTTGTGCCATACTCCTCTTTTACCTTTTTCAAGTTCTACACTTTCAACTAACTTATTTACATCTTTTTTATCATATATTAATATTTTTACACTATCAGCACTAGGTGACCATAGATATGCATCTACTACACTACCATTTTTAGATAAGTATGTTCCTAATGGTCCATCATAACTATACATATTATCTTTAAATTGCCAACCTTTTTCAGATTTGATACTATTATCATCATATTTTACTGTGTATGGACCAGTTTTATCATTAAATTCACCCTTTATTACACAGTTATTACCTTCTATATCAATATCATCTATTTTAACTTCTTTACCATTTTTATTAAATACTTTTAACTTATCCTTAATATCTTCACGTCCAGTATTTTTTAATGTTGTAAAGGCTAAATTAAGTTTAGTTTCACTTAATTGATTAACTTTTAATAATCTTACATCGCTGATATAGTAATGGTTATTGTAAATATTTTTATCTAAATCTTTAATAAATATTTGTTTTGTATTTTCTACATCTTCAAATTTAAAGTCATCACTAAAGACTTTGCAATTATCATCTTTTTTCTTTCTATCTAGTATTAAAAATCCTATCTTTTTAGCATCTTTTTTTAATTTTACATCTACATAAATTTGTCCATTACCTTGTTTAAAATCTAGTCCATTTGGCCATTCACCTAACTTAACATCTACATCGTCCCATACCCATAGTTGTATCTTAGAATAATTTTTGTCAGCTCTTTTATAGTATATTCTAAATATATTCTTTTCTTTAAGTGGTTCATCTAGATGTACATTAAAGTTACTATCAACCCAAACTTCATTTATTTTTTCACTAGGTAATTTTATAGTCTTATCATTTTCGTGTACCTTATTACCTCCACTTAAGACAATAAAGCCTATATCTTGTAATTTAGCACTCTTTTTAACATCTATATATTGACCATAAGCATCTTTTTTACTATAGTCAAACTTTAATTGACCATTAGGCCAATCATTACTTGGTTTATCGACACCACCCCAAATCCATAAACCTGTACCATTTTTAATATTTTCAAAATGTATTCTAATATATCCTTCTTCTATTTTTGTAGATTTATTATTAGTAATACTTTGAGTATTAGCTACATTATCTGCATATGAAATGTTTGTAAAAAAAACATTAGATGCTAATAAAAGAGATATTACAGCAAAACCAAACTTTTTCATCTGTTTACTTCCTTTCAATGTTTTTGTATCATACATATTTATTATATCTTGAATTTAAAAAAAGTACATTATTTTAGTCTTTTCTTGTTATTTATTATTAGTAAACTTTTTAATAAAAAGTTTATTGACAATGGAATTTTTTTGTTGTATAATCCTTATATAGAACAATGAGAGTAAAAAAAAAGTAGATATTGAAATCTACTTAACATAGTTAACAGAATTATTATGAACAAAGCCAAGTGATTCTGCTTTATTTTGTATTTCTTTAATATTAACTATATTTGCCTTAGTTTCTTCTAAACTAGAATTTTCTTTTTTAAGTGCTACTAATTGTTCTTTTAGCATTTCATTATGTCTAGCACTAGCATATAGTGAAGAGTATGACAAAATATTTACTGTAACAAAAAATAATACTAATAGTACACTAATACTTATTTCTTGTGCTGTTGCTGGTACTGCAATACCAAATACCCTTAATACTTTTCTACTTCTTACTCCATTTATTGTTCTAGTTCTATACATAACTCTCAAATCCTTTCAAATATTCTTAATTGTGCACTATGTGCCCTGTTATTTTCCTTTAATTCTTTTTCTGATGCACATATTGCCTTTTTATTTATTATTTTCCCCATAGGTTTCTTGCCACATACACATATAGGTATATCCTTTGGACATATACATGGGTTTTCATAATATCTAAATCTTTCTTTTACTATCTTATCTTCTAATGACTGAAATGTAATTATTAACAACCTTCCACCTGGATTTAATAATTCTATCGCATCATCTATTGTTTTTTTCAATACATCTAATTCACTATTAACAAATACTCTTAATGCTTGAAATGTTCTTTTAGCAGGATGTTTTTTCATCTTTTTACCGACTGCCCTAATTACTATATCTGCTAATTGTGTAGTTGTTTTTATTTCTCCCTTTTGTCTTTCAAAACATATATATTTTGCAATTCTTCTTGCTTTAGGATCTTGTCCATATTTGAATATGATATCAGCTATCTCCTTTTCAGTAAAATCATTAATTACCTCATAAGCAGAAACTTTTAAATCTTTATTCATTCTCATATCTAGCCTTGCTTCATACTTGTATGAAAATCCTCTTTTAGCATCATCTAATTGATATGATGAAACTCCAATATCCATCAAAATTGCATCTACTTTTTCATATCCTGCCATATATACTACATACTTAATATCTTTAAAATTATTCTTAAATATCTTAAGTCTGTCTTTATACTCACTAAGTCTTTTAGTAGCATATTCTATTGCATCGCTATCTTGATCTATCGCTATTAAATAGCCTTTACTTCTTTTAAGTATGCCCTCAGAATGTCCTCCACCACCTAGTGTACAATCAACATATGTCATATATTTATCATTTACAATATTTTCCATAACTTCATTGTAAAGTACTGGTTTATGATACATTCTTCCTCCTATAAGTCAAGCTCTTGTGCAATATCTGCAATATTTTCTAGTGAATCGCTCATAAATGAATCCCATCTACTCTTAGACCATATTTCCATTCTACCATTTTGACCTATAACGACTACTTCTTTTTCTAGTTCAGAATAAGTTTTTAATGATTGAGGTATATTTATTCTACCTTGTGCATCAAAATCTAATTCAGTAGCTGCAGATAAAAGAAATCTAACATAGGTTCTTTGTTTAATGTCAGTAGTTTTAATGTTTTCTAATTTTTTCATTTTTTCATTCCATTTGTCCATAGGGAATAAGTCTATACACTTATCAAGACCTCTAGTAATGACGAAATTTTGACCTTCTAATTGTTCTCTTAGCTTAGCTGGAAATGTTATTCTTCCCTTACTATCTATCTTACAATTATATTCACCCATAAATAGCATCGTCATCACCTACTTCCTCCACAATTCACCACTTTCATCCACCTAGTAAAGTTATACTACATTTTTTTTTAAAAATCAAGTCTTTTACAAAAAAAATAGCGACTTTTTTTATCATCGCTATATTTTTTATATTTCATCTATCAATTATCATTTGCATATAGTTAAGATATTCAAATCCTAATCTTTCGTATAACTTTCTTGCTCTATAATTATCTTCCACTACTTCTAGTCTAATTCTTCCAAATTTTTCATATTTATCAAATAAATATTTGAATACTTTTGTTGCTACACCTTTTGATCTATGTTCTTCTACTATGTATAATTCTTCTACTAATAGGACCATAGATGCAGCTTCTTGTGAATATGTCTTTGATATCATACAGTAACCTATAACCTCATCATCGCATTCTATCATAAATAGTTCTGCATATACTTTGCTATGTAGCATAAAATCAAATGATTTTTCAAAATTTTCTGCTGGCACTGTATGTAAGCATGCACTAGAATTATAGAAGGTATCTGCAAATTGTAAATAAAGTGGTCTGTCACTTTCTTCAATATTTCTTATACTTACTTGCATTATTCCTCCAAAAAAAAGTGCCTCATTCGAAGCACTTGTATAATTAAACTAATTCGATTATTGCCATTTCAGAAGAATCTCCACGTCTAACATCAGTCTTAACTATTCTAGTATAACCACCGTTTCTTTCCATGTATTTAGGTGCTATTTCCTTGAATGCTTTAACTACAGCTTCTTCATTTCTTAAAAATGCAAATGCTTGTCTTCTTAAATGTATTTGTTTTGCAACTTCATCAGTTGAATTAAATTTCTTTCCTAAAGTTATTAATTTTTCTACAAATTTTCTTAATTCTTTTGCTCTTGTTACAGTTGTTTCGATTCTTTCAGCTTTTATTAGAGAAATTGTCATATTTTTTAACATTGCTAATCTGTGATCAGTTCTTCTCCCAAGCTTTCTGTATGATTTTCTATGATTCATCTACTGTCTACCCTCCAATCTCTTATTCGATGTTAAAGCCGTATTCCTTAAGCTTTTCAATAATTTCCTTTAGTGATACCTTACCTAGATTTTTAACTTTTTCAAGTTCAGCTAAACTCATCTTAGATAAATCTCCTATAGTATTTATTTTAGCTCTCTTTAAACCATTACTTGCTCTAACAGATAATTGTAATTCATCTATTCTTAAATCTGCATAAGAATTTATTTCACCTCTTGGTGCAACTAATTCTTCTTCTTCGTCATCTTTTCTATATTTAGACATTGAATTTCCAATATTTGTAAATGGATTTACGTGTGTTATTAATAGTTCAACTGCATATGATAGTGCATCATGTATTTCTACACTTCCATCTGTTTCTATTTCAAGTATTAACTTATCATAATTAGTTACACGTCCAACCATTGTATCTTTTACTATATAATTTACTTTTTTTATTGGTGTATATATCGCATCAATTGCCAAGAAATTTATTTCCCAACCTTCTTTATCAATTTCATCTGAAACTACGAATCCTTCTCCAGAATCTACTAAAAATTCCATATTGAATTCTCTGTCAGTTGTTAAAGTTGCTATAACTTGATCAGGGTTTATTATATTTATCCCCATTTCTGTTTTTATATCTGCTGCAGTTACAACTTTTGGACCCTTAACTGATAACGACATTCTTTTTTCACCGGGTTCATCAAGCTCTATTATTATTTCTTTAACATTTAAAATAATATCAGTAACAGCTTCTTTTACACCATCTAAAGTTGTGAATTCATTTAAAACACCATCTATTTTAATACCCTTTATAGCAGATCCAGGTATTGACGATAATAAAATTCTTCTTAAAGCATTTCCTATTGTATTACCATATCCTCTATATAAAGGTTCTAATGTGTAAATTGCTGAGTATTGATTTACCTTTTCTTCCGTTAACTTAATATTCTTAGCTATCTTTTCTATATTTAACAAGCTAAATCACTCCTTGCATTGATTTAATAAACTAACTACACAAACTATCATCTAGAATAGAATTCTATTATCATTGCTTCATCAACTTCAAAATCAACTACATCTCTAGTTGGATCTTCTAAAACTCTTCCAATCTTCTTAGTTTCATCAAGTTCTAACCAACCAGGTATAGTTCTCTTACCTATTGCTTCCTTAATTACTTCTAAATCTTTAGAGCTTTCTCTAACTTCGATAACATCTCCTTGTTTTACTCTATATGATACAATATTAACTTTTTTACCATTTACTAATATATGTCCATGGTTTACTAATTGTCTAGCTTGTCTTCTTGTTGACCCTAAACCTAATCTGTAAACTACATTATCTAATCTTCTTTCAAGATATTGAAGTAGTAACTCACCAGTAACTCCTTCTTTTCTTGTTGCTTCTTCATATAATTTGTAGAATTGTTTTTCCATAACTCCATATACGAATTTTGCCTTTTGTTTTTCTCTTAATTGTGTTCCATATTCTGTTAATTTCTTATTTGCATTTGGTCTAATATTTCTATTTGATTTTTTATTTACTCCTAATGCTACTGGATCTAATCCAAGTGTTCTACATTTCTTTAGAACTGGTTGCATATTTCTTGCCATCTGTTTATTTTCCTCCTTACCCTAAATTATATTCTTTTCTTAGGTGGTCTTGCACCATTGTGAGGCACTGGAGTTATATCTACTACTCTTGTTACCTCTAATTCAGTTGCTTGTATAGATCTTATTGAAGCTTCTCTTCCAGATCCAGGCCCTTTAATCTTTATTTCGATTTTTTTCATTCCATTATCTATAGCCACTTGTGCTGCTTGTTCAGCTGCTATTTGTGCTGCAAATGGAGTTCCTTTTTTAGTACCTTTAAATCCTGAAGTACCTCCTGATTTCCAAGCTATTACTTTACCTTCTGTATCTGTAATAGTAACAACTGTATTATTGAAAGTTGAATGTATATATGCAATACCATTAGGTATGTTTTTTGCTTTTTTCTTCTTTGAAACTACTGTTTTCTTAGCCACTTACGCTTTCCTCCTGTTCCTTTTATTTCTTCTTAGCTACAGCCATTCTTGCTGGACCTTTTCTTGTTCTTGCATTTGTCTTAGTCTTTTGACCTCTTACAGGTAATCCCATTTTATGTCTTAGACCTCTATAACATTTTATATCTGTTAATCTCTTTATGTTAAGTCTAATTTCTTTTCTTAGTTCACCTTCAATTTTGTAGTCATCCATTATTTTTCTGATTTTACCTAAATCTTCTTCAGTTAAATCCTTAACTTTAATGTCTTTGTCTACTCCAGCTTTTTTTAATATTTCATTTGAAGTACTTCTACCTACACCAAAAATGTATGTAAGTGAGATTTCAATTCTTTTGTTTCTTGGTATATCCACTCCTGCTATTCTAGCCAAATTTTTTCCTCCTTTAATTTCGATATTACCTTCTTCAATATGCCTTATTACCTTAAATAATCAGCGATAAGAATAAGCTCTACGGCCAAACATATCTTTACAATTTTTATATCTACTAGGTATGTATAAAAATTATCAATAATGTTTTTTAATATTACTATCCTTGTTTTTGATTATGTTTACGGTTTTCACATATTACTCTAACAACGCCAGATCTTTTAATAATCTTACATTTGTCACAAATACATTTAACAGATGCTTTAACTTTCATCTGAAAACCTCCTTTATTTTTTTCTGTATACGATTCTACCACGCGATAAATCATACGGTGATATTTCTACAGTTACCTTATCACCTGGTAAAATTTTAATGTAGTTCATTCTAATTTTACCTGATATATGTCCTAACACTGTATGCCCATTTTCAAGTTTTATTTGAAACATAGCATTTGGAAGAGCTTCTAATATTTCTCCTTCTAGTTCTAGAACATCTTGTTTAGCCATTAAATCACCTCGAATCATATAATATAAAAACGTTACATATGTATGCAACTTTTACAGTATATCACACATATCAAAAAAAATCTAGTGTTTTCTAGATTTTTTTAATCACAAAATTTTATTAAAATTTCTTGATCTCTTTCTTCATACTTTTGTATTTCTATTCCTGCATTTTCCATTATTATTGTAGAAGCCTTTGTTAACTCGTGATGTTTATGCTTATCAGAATAATATACAACCTTACTTATTCCAGATTGCACTATTGCTTTTGCACATTCATTGCATGGATAGTGTGTTACATAAATAGTACTTCCATTTAATTTCATTATACTATTTAATATAGCATTTAATTCTGCATGAACTACATAAGGGTATTTAGTATCTAAAATATTATCACTTGTTTTACCCCATGACAATTCATCATCATCACTTCCTTTTGGAAAACCGTTATAACCTATACCTATAATCTTCTTATCTTTAACTATACAAGCACCAACTTGTGTAACAGGGTCTTTGCTTCTTTTTCCTGATAAAAAAGCTAATCCCATAAAGTATTCATCCCATGAAATATATCCTTCTCTTTTATACATTATTTCACCTCACTAATAACTTCATCATTTGAACTAACTGTCTTTAAAATGCTCCCCTTTTTAACTTTCGTATCTTTTAATAGTTTACCGTCTATATAAGTTACAGTATACCCTCTTTTTAATATACTCATATTATCGTACTTTTCTGTATTAAGTCTTATCTTTTCAAGTAAAACTCTTTTTTCGTATAAATATTTTGAGATATTATCATCTAATTTAGAATTAATTTCATCTAGTCTTTGTTGTCTATTTAAAATAGTGTTTTCATAGAATTTTTGTATTATATAGCTTTGTTCTATACTTTCTAACCTAGTTTTCATTAATTTTACTCTTTGAACTAATAAACTATCTAGTCTCTTTTTATACTCATTTAATTTTTCATCTATGTCTTTTCTATTCTTAATTAAACAATGAGGTGCATGTGTGGGTGTAGAAGCTCTTTTATCAGCTACTAAGTCTGATAACAAGTTATCTGCTTCATGTCCTACTGCTGAAATTATAGGTAAACTTGATTCATGAACAGCCTCTATTACAGCTCTTTCATTAAAGGCCCATAAATCTTCTATACTTCCTCCACCTCTTCCTATTATTAGGCATTCAACTTCTAATTCTTTATGTTTATTAAAAAACTCTATTCCTCTTGCTATGCTATACTCTGCATCCTTACCTTGAACTTTTGCTGGGTACAGAATTATCTCTACTTTAGGATCTCTATTATGTGTATTTCTAATAATATCTCTTATAGCATCTCCTGTATCTGATGTAACAACTCCTATTCTTCTAGGAAAACTAGGTAATTTCTTTTTTATACCTTCATCAAAATACCCTTTTTCTTGATATTCTTTTTTTAATAGTTCTAATTTTTTGTATAACTCACCCAGCATATCCTGTTTTTCTACTCTTTTAGCTATTATTTGTACACTTGCATCAACTGAATATACATTTATATCACCATATACCTTAACTTTATCTCCTTCTTTTAGATCTAATGGTATATCATTATATCTATAACTAAAACAAGCACATTTTATTCTAGCATTACTATCTTTTAAACTCATATACATATGTTTTAATTGATATGTAATATTTGATACTTCTGCTTCTATACATACACTTCTAAAAAACTCATTGCTTTCTACATAGTTTTTTATAATAGCATTAATTTGACTTACTGTATATACTTCCATTACATCAACTCCATTAATACATTCTTTAAATACTTAATTTCATCTCTTACTTTTATTGCATTTTCAAAGTCTAAATCTTTTGAAAATTCCTTCATACGCACTTCTAATTTCTTTATACGACTATTTATTTCTTCTATACTATTAAATTCTTGCTTAGTGTCTTCCTGTTCAATAATACCATTTAGAGAGTCTATTTCACTATTAATAGTATTTTTAGGTATTATTCCATTCTTTTTATTATATTCTTCTTGATACTTTCGTCTTCTTTCTACCTCTTTAACCGATTCTTTTATAGAATCTGTCATTATATCTGCATAAAGTATACAACGCCCATCTACATTTCTTGCTGCTCTACCCATTGTTTGTATTAAAGATCTTCTAGATCTTAAAAAACCTTCTTTATCTGCTTCTAATATTGCAACAAGTCCTACTTCTGGTATATCAAGACCTTCTCTTAATAAGTTTATACCAATTAATACGTCAAACTCTTTTTTTCTTAGTCCCTTAATTATTTCCACCCTTTTTATTGTATCTATTTCTGAGTGCATATACTTAACTTTTAAACCATATTCTAAATAGTATGAAGTTAATTCTTCAGCCATTTTTTTAGTTAGAGTTGTAACTAGTACTCTTCTCTTATTTTTTATCTCATACTGTATTTCATCTAATAAATCATCAACCTGATTTTTAGTTTTTTTAATAATTATCTTAGGTTCTGTTATACCTGTAGGTCTTATCAACTGTTCAACTATTTCATTTTTAGCATGACTTAATTCATAGTCACTCGGTGTAGCTGAAACATACACAACTTGACCTATTCTATCAAAGAACTCTTCTTTTTTTAATGGTCTGTTATCAAAAGCAGATGGTAGTCTAAACCCATTTTCTATTAAAACTTGTTTTCTTGCATGGTCTCCATTATACATACCCCCTATTTGTGGTACTGTAATATGTGATTCGTCTATGAATAGAAGAAAGTCTTTTGGAAAATATTCTAGTAATGTATCTGGTGCTTCACCTTGTTTTTTACCACTTAAGTATCTTGAATAATTTTCTATACCTTTACAATATCCAATTTCTTTTATCATTTCCATATCGTATTCAGTTCTTTGCTTTATTCTCTGTGCTTCCAATATCTTATTTTCTTTTTCAAAGAAGTTAACCCTATCTTTTAGCTCATCTTTTATTTCATTAAATATATCTTCTTTATCAAGAACTGATAAATAGTGTGTAGCAGGCATTATTGTAATTCTTTTTACATTCTTAATTTTCTTACAACTTATTGCATTTATTTCAGAAATACTCTCTAAGTCTTCATCAAAAAAAGTAAATCTATAGGCTGTTTCTTGATATGGAGGTAAAACATCTATTACTTCTCCTTTAACCTTAAATTTACCTCTTTCTAAGACTACATTATTTCTCTCATATCTTAAATCTATCAATCTTTTAATAAAGTCACTTCTTTTTATACCAACACTAACATCAATGGGTATAGAGTTTTCCTTATATGCCTTTTTAGAACCCAACCCGTATATAGCAGAAACGGATGCAACTATTATTACATCCCTTCTATTTAACAGTGCTGCTGTTGCAGCATGACGTAGCTTGTCTATTTCATCATTTATACTAGAATCTTTTTCTATATATGTATCTGTGCTTGGTATATATGCTTCTGGTTGATAATAGTCATAATATGATACAAAATATTCAACTGCATTTTCTGGGAAAAACTTTTTGTACTCATTGTACAACTGTGCAGCTAAAGTCTTATTAGGTGCTAGGATTAATGCTGGTCTATTTAACTTTTCTATTACATTTGCAATAGTAAAAGTCTTCCCACTACCCGTAACACCTAATAAGATTTGCTCATATATACCATTTTTTAAATTTTCACATAAAAACTTTATAGCCTTAGGTTGATCACCTGTGGGCTTAAATTTTGAATGTAATTTAAAGTCCATTATCGTATATCCTCTACTATACTAGGATTTTTCTTAAGTACTCCATATCTAAATAGTATGTATCCATCTACATTAGGAGTTCTCTTTCTAACTTCTCCATGTCTTTTAACTTCACCTTTTGGCCATGTATCTTCTTTATACACACCTTCTCCTATGTATAAAGGAGTATCAGTCTTTCTTGAAATATTTGACCACCAGTTAACTAATGTAGTGTAATCGGCTGTTTTATTTCCAATTTTCCAATATATTTGTGGTGCTACATAGTCTATCCAACCATTTTCCATCCATTTAACTACATCTGCATATAGTGTATCATATGTTTGAAGTCCAGATGTAAATGATCCTCTTTCGTCACTAGAAATATTTCTGTAAATTCCAAATGGGCTTATACCAAATGATAGTCTTGGCTTTATTTTATGTACTGAAACTGATAAATTCTTTATTAATTCATCGACATTTGCCCTTCTAAAATCTCCTATTGTTGCATATTTATTTTGTGCTTCAAATTCTTTTCTATCAAATTCTGGTAATTTTTCACCATTATATGGGTAAGGATAGAAGTAATCATCTAAATGTAATCCATCTACATCATAGTTTTTAACAATTTCTTCTATATTTTTGTATAATCTTTCAACAACTTCTCTTTTAGCTGGATTTAAATAATATTTTCCACCATAACTAAATACCCAATCCTTGTGTAAATTAGCTACATTTTTACTAGAAACTTTAGATAAGTCTGTTGTAGGAGTTGCTCTGTATGGATTTAACCATGCATGTAGTTCTATTCCATTTTCATGTGCTTTAGTTATGAAATATTGTAATACATCATAACCAGGATCTGCTCCCTTATACCCTGTTATACTTTTATCAAAAGGATGTTCTTTTGATGGATATATTACAGAATCAAAAGGTTTAACTTGTAGGAATATTGCATTTAATCCCCATTTTTTTGTATTTGCTACTATTTCATCTATTTCTTCTTTTTGTTTTTGCATATTATATGGAGTTGTATGTGGGAAATCTAGATTAAATGCTGTACTAACCCACACCCCTCTTAAATTCTTATTGACATTTCTATACTTTCTGTCAAATACCTTACTTTCTAATTCTTTATCATTTAATATTCTATTATTTTCTAAACTAGAAATATTTTCTGTTTTTCTTCTTCCTACTATTTCTACTAAATCAGGTTTTGTTGTAGAACAAGACATTAAAAACATCAATATCCCTATTGAAGATAAAATTTTTATTTTATTTTTCATTTCTCATCCTTTCTTACTAATCCTACACCATCACCAAATGGTAATAGTACAAAATTATATTCTCTTAAATATTTAATAAATTCTTTTAAATTTCTAACAATAGTCTTATATCTCTTAGGATAATCATCCCCCGTTACATAACCTCTGAATAATAGGTTATCTATAAATATGAGACCATTATCGCTTAATTTTTCATAGCAAAGATTAAAAAAATCCTTATACTTACCTTTTGCAGCATCAATAAAAATAAAATCAAATTTTTGATCTATACTAGGTAAAACTTCTAAGGCATCACCTAGATACATATCTACATTTCTACCTTTTAAGTTTTCTTTCGCTATATTATATCTTTCTTCATCAATTTCTATTGTTGTTGTCTTCATATATTTTGATAAATAGTACGTTGAATAACCAACAGCTGTACCTATTTCTAACCCATTTTTAGGTTTTAATAACTTTATCATATATATCATGTAGGCTAATACCTCATCGGTTATTATAGGGACATTATCATCTAATGCTTTTTCTTTAATACTTAGTATTTCTTCATCGTCAATAAAAAGCTCTCTTGCATAAATGCTAGCTTCTAAAAAATTCTCTATCACGTTTTTTTCTCCATTCTTAATAAATTATATCACACATTTAAAAGAATTTGAAAATTTTTTGTATTTATAATATAATTATGGTAAAAAAACGAGGAGTGATTACATTGAACTATGATTTGATTTTAAAAAATCGCATAAAGTCTGCTAGAGTTGAGAAAAAGATATCTCAAGAACAATTAGCTCATATTGTGGGTGTTTCACGACAAACTATTTGCTACATAGAAAATGGGCAATTTAATCCATCTGCTAAATTAGCTTTATTAATCTGTAGAGCTTTAGATTACAAATTTGAAGAATTATTCTTTATTTGAGGCAATAGTATGGAAAATATTAATTTAGAATTACTTAATGACTTTAAATATATTTCTGGTTTACAATCAAATCCTAAAAAAGATGCTTTTGCATATATAGTGAAAAATGTTAATTTAGATAAGAATGCGTATGATACTAGCCTTTATCTATATAAAGATAAGAAAAATATATGCTTAATTGAAAAGCAATCTTTTAATTTTCATGATTGGATAAACGACAAAAGTTTATTAATCTCAAAAAATGATGAAAAAGATAAAAATATTACACAATTCTATAACCTTACACTAGGTGAAGGTGAATCTAAAAAGATATTTAGCATACCCTATCCAGTAAATAGTATAAAAAAAATATCAGATACAAAATACATTTTATCAATTGAAAAGACATTAAAAAAAGATGAAGATTTTAGTGTTGTTATAGAACAAATACCATTCTTTTCTAATGGTGCTTCTTATACTAACTACAAGAGAAATCAACTCTTTGTATATGATAGTACAACTAATGAATTAAAAAAGATTTCAGAAGATGACGACTTTAATGTTATAGATTTTGATGTTGATAAAAATAGTATGAAGGTTGTTTATCTTGGTAATATTTTTAAGAATAAGATGAAACTATACTCTAATGTATATGAATATGATATAGAAAAAAATACAACTACAACTTTGTATCGTGCAGATATATCATTTAATTCTTGTAAATATCTAAAAGATTATATCCTTTTATTTGGTTCAGATATGAAAAAATTTGGTATAAATGAACTTGAAAAGGTATACTACTTAGACAGAAAAACACACGAACTTAATATTGAGATAAATGAAGATATAGACTATGGAAATTCAACTGGAAGTGATGCAAGACTAGGTCATAATGAAACTGTTCTTGTTAATTATAATGACAATAGCTTTTACTTTGTACAAACTGTAGAAAATCATACTAGGTTATCTTTGTATTCAAATAAGAATATTACTACGATACTAGAATTTATGGGTTCTATTGATGGTTATGTGTATATAGACAACACACTTTATACACTATCTTTTGTAGATGGTAAAATAGCTGAAATATATATGGGAACTAATTTAGAAAAAATTACTTCATTTAACGATGAAGTCTTTAAAAACAGATATATTTCTAAGGCAAATGAAGTAGACTTTATTTCTAATAATGCTAAAATTAAAGGTTTTGTACTCTTGCCACAAAATTATGACAAAAACAAGAAGTATAAGGCAATATTAGATATACATGGTGGTCCAATGACAGTTTATTCACCTATTTACTATCACGAAATGCAAGTTTTAACTAGTCTTGGATACATTGTTATGTACACTAACCCTCATGGTTCATCAGGTCGTGGTAACTTATTTGCAGATATACGTGGAAAATATGGTTCTATTGACTATGAAGACCTTATGAACTTTGTAGATGCGGTTATAGAAAAGTATAGTATAGATACTGAGAATATAGGGGTTACTGGTGGCTCATATGGTGGATTTATGACAAATTGGATAGTAACTCATACAAATAGATTTAAATGTGCTGTAACACAAAGGTCTATTTCAAATTGGATATCTATGTATGGTGTAAGTGATATAGGGTATTACTTCAGCGACGATCAAAATAAGACAAAATTTAATGACGAAAACTTTTTCAATGTATTATGGAATCACTCGCCACTAAAATACATAAAGTCGTGCAAGACACCATTATTAATTATTCATTCTGACTGTGATTATAGATGCCCTATAGATCAAGGATACCAAATGTTAACGGCTCTACTTGATATGGGGATAGATGCTAAAATGGTCGTATTTAAAGGTGAAAACCATGAATTATCAAGAAGTGGTAAGCCTAAAGCTAGAATATCAAGACTACAAAATATGGTAGATTGGTTTAATAAATATTTAAATTAAAGTAAAGGGGAGAAATAATGAAAGTAGAATTTTTGGGTAACCCTGTTACATTAACAGGCACAAGATTAAAAGTTGATGATGATTTCCCAGATTTCAGATTAATTGATAGTAATTTTAATAAAGTAACTTTAAATAAAACGCATGGAAAAAGAATTTTTTTAACTATCCCGTCGCTTGTTACAGATACATGTTCTACTGAAATATCAAAATTTACAAATTATCTTAAAGATAAAGAGATTACATGCTATATTATATCGCTTGATTTGCCATTTGTATTTACAAAGCTTTATACTAATATAAATGAAAATATACACTTTTTAAGTGATGTGAAGTACAAGAACTATGGAAAGGCTACTGGAACATACATTAAGGAATTAGGTATTTTAACTCGTTCAGTAATAATAGTTGATGAAAACAACAAGGTTATATATACAGAATACCTACATGAAGTATCTGATGAACCTGACTATGAAAATGCTCTTAAATTCATTTAAAGGTTTCAGTGTATGAGAAAACTTATTAAAAGCTAGCTTAAAACTAGCTTTTTTTCATATATATTTAGCTTTTCACTAGATTTTTTAACTATTTTATTGTAAAATTTGAAGTGGTAGTATGATTTTAAAACTAGAAAATGTAACAAAAAGATATGGTCATGAAACTATATTTTCAAACCTATCTTTTGAAGTAAAAAAAGGTGAAATTTTTTCTATAGTCGGTAGATCAGGTATTGGAAAATCCACCATTGCAAAAATTATATTAGGTATTACTAAGCCTAGTTCTGGTAGAATTCTATTTGAGAATAAAGATCTTAATTTACGCAAAATATCTGATATACAGATGATTTTTCAAGATCCATATAGTGCACTAAATGAAGAAATGACTGTTAATGAGATTTTATCTGAGCCATTAATAGTTAATAAGCAGAAAGATATTTCTAAAAGAGTTGATGAAATGTTAGAATTTTTAAAATTAACTCATTTTAAAGATAGATATCCTAGTGAACTATCTGGTGGTCAAAGACAAAGAGTTATAGTCGGTGCTGCTATGATATTAAAGCCAAAACTTGTTATTTGTGATGAGCCTATAGCTTCTCTTGATTTAACTATACAAGAGCAAATCATAGAATTAATAAAGTTTTTTAATGAAAGATATATGACAACATTTATTTTCATATCGCACGACTTACAAATAGTAAAAAAGATTTCAAACACAATATTAAAAATGGAGGAACATATATGAGTATGAGAAAAACAAACAAAGTATCAATTATAGGAGCAGGATTCGTTGGATCTGCTACTACATTAGCAGTTGCTGAATCAGGGCTTGCATCTCACATTGTACTTGTGGACATTAACAAGGATAAGGCACAAGGAGAAGCATTAGATATTGCACATGGTGCTGCATTTATGAAATCTGTTGAAATAACAGCAGGTGACTACAAAGATACTGCTGATTCTGATATAGTAATTATTACAGCAGGTGCTGGTCAAAAACCTGGTGAAACAAGACTAGATCTTATTGGTAAAAACTTATCAATATTTAAGCAAATGATTCCTAAGATTGTTAGATACTCACCTAACAGTATCCTATTAGTAGTTGCAAATCCAGTAGACGTTTTAACTTACTTTACATACAAGTTATCAGGTTTCCCTGCAACTAGAGTTATAGGTAGTGGTACAGTTCTTGATACTTCAAGATTAAAATATACACTTTCACAAATTTTTGATATAGATGCTAAAAGTGTTCATGGTTACATGATAGGTGAACATGGTGACAGTGAATTTCCAGTATGGTCTGCATTAAGTATTGGTCCTTTATCTATAGACGAATATTGTAAACGTGAAAATGTTGAATTAAATGAATTAAAAGAATCAGTAACTAATAGCGTTAAAAATGCTGCATATGAAATAATTAATAAAAAGGGATATACTAACTATGCAATAGGAATATCTGTTAGAAGAATAGTTGAAGCAATATTAAGAGATGAAAAATCTATCTTAACTATTTCTACTTACAACCCTATTAGTGATGTTTACTACTCAGTACCTAATATAGTAGGTAGACAAGGTCAAATAATGAAGATTTGTCCTGATTTAAACGAGGAAGAAACTCAAAAATTAGATGCATCTAAAAAAATATTAAAAGAAACTATAGATGGTTTTTCTCTATAATTTCGTATAATTTTATGGTATAATATATGAAATAATTTTTTTTTGGAGGAAATATGTTATCAATAATTCTTGCAGCTGGAAAAGGTACTAGAATGAAGTCTAGTATTCCTAAAGTATTGCATAAAGTTAATGGCGAAAAAATGTTACAAAAAGTTATTAATACAACTAAAGATTTTGGTGATGTTCTACTTATATTGGGTTATAAGAAAGAGGAGATTATAAAAGATTTTCCAGAATATGACTATGTCGTTCAAGAAGAACAATTAGGAACTGGTCATGCTATAAAAATAGCAAAAGACAAATTCAAAGATTCAGACTTAGTTCTAGTAACTTATGGTGATGGTCCCTTATTATCAAAGTACACAATAGAAAAAATGAAAGATAAATTTATAAAAAATAATCTTGATTGTTTACTTTTAACTTGTAAATTAGATGACCCTATGGGTTATGGTAGAATAATAAAAAATGATATGGGCAAGGTCATTGACATAATAGAAGAGAAAGAAGCAAGCGAAGATATAAAAAAAATTAATGAAATTAATGTAGGTGTTTACTTATTTAAAACTAAGGCACTACTTGATGTTATTGATAGAATTGATAATAAAAATAGCAAGGGCGAATACTACTTAACTGATGCTATAAAAATATTAAACAATTTAGGTTATACATCTGATAGCTTATTACTTAAAGATAAAAATGAAATGATAGGAGTTAATTCTAAAAAAGATTTAGCCCTTGTATCAAAGATATTAACCTTAAAAAAATTAGATCAATTAATGGAAGATGGCGTTAATATCATAGATCCTAATAATACTTACATAGAAGAAAATGTAATTATTGGATGTGATACTACTATTTACCCAAATACAATAATAAAAGGAAAAACTATCATAGGGCAAAATTGTACAATATTTTCATCAAGAATTGAAGATAGTACAATAAAAGATAATGTTAAAATTGATAATAGTGTCATTGAAAGCTCTATTTTAGAAGATGAAGTTACAATAGGTCCTTTTGCACACTTAAGAAAAGGAACTGTTCTTAATAAGAAAGTGCATATAGGAAACTTTGTTGAAGTTAAAAACTCAACACTTAATGAAGGTGTAAAATCTGGACACTTAACATATTTAGGAGACTCTGTTATAGGAGCAAATACTAATATAGGTGCTGGAACTATTACATGTAACTATGATGGTGTTAATAAGAATAAGACCTTCATAGGAAAAGATGCATTTATTGGAAGTAATTCAATATTTGTAGCACCTGTAAAAGTTGGAGATAATGTTCTAACTGCAGCAGGTAGTGTAATTACAAAAAATGTAGATGATAATAAAATAGCATTTGGTCGTGCAAGACAAGTTATAATTAATAAAAAATAGAAAGAGAGTGTTAGAAAAGATGAAAGAACACGAAATAAAAATTTTTGCTGGTACATCTAGTGCTAAACTTGCAAGTAAAATAGCCGATAAATTGGGTACTAAGCTTGGTGATAGAGATATCATAAGTTTCGCTGATGGAGAAACTTTTGTTAAAGCCAATTGCACTGTTAGAGGTTGTAAAGTATTCGTAGTGCAATCAACTTCAAAACCAGTAAATCAAAGTTTAATGGAATTATTAGTGTTTATAGACTCATTAAAAAGAGCTTCTGCTTCTGAAATAATAGCAGTTATTCCATACTATGGTTACGCAAGACAAGATAGAAAAGCTAGTCCTCGTGAACCAATCACAGCTAAATTAGTAGCAGATTTATTAACAACCGCTGGAGCAACAAGAGTTGTTACAATGGATTTACACGCAAAACAAATACAAGGATTCTTCGATATACCAGTTGATCATATGGAAGCTTTACCTATATTTGCAAAGTATTTTATAAACCAAGGATTTACACCTAACGATACTGTAGTTGTATCTCCAGACGTTGGTGGAGTTAAAAGAGCAAGAAATCTTGCTACATGGTTACATACACCACTTGCCATAATAGACAAACGTAGACCACAAGCTAATGTTTGTGAAGTAATGAATATTATAGGTAATGTTGAAGGTAAAAAAGCAATAATAATAGATGATATAATCGATACAGCTGGTACTATATGTAACGCCGCTGTTGCACTAAAAGAAGCTGGTGCTACTGAAGTTTATGCATGTGCTACTCACCCAGTATTCTCTGGACAAGCTGTACAAAGACTAAAAGATTCTGCTTTTAAAAAGATTATTGTAACTGATTCAATTCAATTAAAAGAAGAACAATTATTTGATAAATTATCTATAGTTTCTGCTAGCACAATGTTTGCTGAAACTATACATAGAATATATAATGAAGAACCTATAAGCGACCTATTTGCTCTTCCTCATGATATAGATGAATCAAATGAATGAAAATAAGATAGAAGATGGTATTAAGTTATTACTAGAAGGTCGTTGTATAATAGTACCAACTGATACTGTTTATGGTTTAGGTGCAATACCTACAAAAAAAGCAATAGAACAACTATATCTCTTAAAAAAAAGAGATAAAAATAAAAAGATTTTGGCTTTAGTATCTGATTATAATGATTTTTTTAAATTAACAGATGATATTGACTTAAATCTTATCAAACATTTTCTACCAGGTGCATTAAGTATTGTATGTAAGACAAAAAAAGAATTTGTTGACTTACTAGGTCCTACTGTTGGGATCAGAATACCTGATAATGACTTAACAAGAGATATTATACGAAGAGTTGGTGGAATACTTATGACTACTAGTGCTAATATATCTGGCGAACCCCCTGTCACAAATATTAGCAATATATCAGATGAACTTTTAAAAAATGTTCCTCTAATAATCACAACAGATAAAAATTTATCTGGAATTCCCTCAACAATAGTGTCATATCTTGATGGTAAATATAGTTTGATAAGACAAGGCCAAATTAATTTTGAAGAAATACTTAAGATTGGAGGAGAAACTAATGAAAATGGTTAATGCTAACAAAATAAACGACATGGACGTATTTAACATGAAACAACAAATGAAAATGGCTTCTGCTGTTCAAAAAATTGGTAAAGGTAAAAGAAAAATAGAAGTACACCTATCTAAAAGTTCACAAAGATACCTAGATCAAGTTATAACTGAACTAAAAAAACAAATGGAAGCTAACAATGCAGTTTTACCTAATATTCAAAGCTTTTTTGATTATATAAGAAAACAAGTACATGTTGAAAAAGGACAAAAAAGAGAAAAATTAAAGACTTTTAATCTTTCATATGAAGAACAAGATTTCTTAGTTTTACAAATTAAATCTATGATAAAAGAAGTTGAAAATCAAAAACAACAACTTAAGTTCTACAATATAATAAAAAAAGTATTATTTTCTTCAGTTAAAGCACAAAATGAATTATTATTAAAAGAAATTTTGAATAAAAAATAACAATTTTAAACGGGGGTATATAATGGGAAATACTACAACTAAAGACATTGCTTCTAGCAATGTCTTTATAACTCACAATATAATTTTAGAAGTAAATGATATAATTCGAAGAGGAATTGCATTAAAAGCAAGTGATATACACATACAAGATTATTACGGAAAATGCCTCATAGAATATAGGGTAAATGGGGTAATAAAATTAGATAATACTTTAAACAATGCGAGTGAATTAATATCACGTATAAAGATAATGGCTAAAATGAATGTTGCTGAAAAAAGATTACCACAAGATGGTAATATTACATTTGAAAATCACGATTTAAGAGTCTGTGT
This sequence comes from Sneathia sp. DSM 16631, assembly GCF_014892235.1. NCBI lineage: Bacteria > Fusobacteriati > Fusobacteriota > Fusobacteriia > Fusobacteriales > Leptotrichiaceae > Sneathia > Sneathia sp. DSM 16631. Next base: position 292,653 of record NZ_JADBHL010000001.1, read on the forward strand.
AATGCCTAGTATAACAGGTGAAAATGTTGTTATTAGAATACTAAATTCTAACTTATCAGATATATCATTAAAAACATTGGGCTTTAATGAAAATAATATTTGTAAGATAAAAAAGGCATTATCTAAATCACATGGCTTAATCCTTGTAACTGGTCCAACAGGTAGTGGTAAGTCTACCACTCTACTATCCTTTACACATCTATTAAATACAGGTAATAAAAAGATAATAACAATTGAAGATCCTGTAGAAAATAAGGTAAATGGTATAATACAGGTACAGGTTAATGAAGAAATAGGCTTAAGTTTTCCATGTATTTTAAGAAGTTCACTAAGATCCGATCCTGATATAATAATAATTTCAGAAATTCGTGATGAATTAACAGCAAAAATTGCAATTCGTGCAGCTCTTACTGGTCACCTTGTACTTGCAACTCTACATACTAATGATTGTATTACAAGTTTTGCAAGACTTATCGATATGTCAATTCCTAAATATTTACTACTAGATTCTGTTGTGATGATAGTATCTCAAAGATTACTTTGTTCAAATGATAATAAATTAATAAAAGATAGAATAATGATAAATGAAGTCTTATACATGCAAGAGAAAGAAAAAGATATATTTTCAAGATATACATTAAACTCTGATATACTACATGAATTAAAAAAACTAGACTTTAAAACAATGATGGAGGACTGTAATGAAAAAGGCTATAATCTATGACTTTGATAAAACAATATACAGTAAGGAAACAAGCATGGCTTTTATGTTTTTTTTCTTAAAACGTCATAGATACCTTATACCAAAATTCATATTAAACCTTACCATAATACTTTTTAATATTAAAGATTTAAAAAAAGTAAAAAATATATTTTTTAGTATATTTAAAGGGATGGATATAGAAAATGATATTAATTTATTCTGGGAAAAGGAAATTAAGAATATTTATCCATATTTTTTTGAAGAAATAAAGGAAAATAGAAAGGATGCCGACATATTAATCCTAATATCTGCATCTCCCGATTTTTTACTAGAACCTATTTACAAAAAATTAGGCTTTGATATATTAATATCAACAAAATATTCAAACTTCACTCTTATTGGAAAAAATTGTAAGAAAAATGAAAAACTAAAAAGGTTAAATGAATTAGGAAGTTTTGATGTGCTTTGCTTTTATTCTGATAGCTTATCTGATCTTCCCTTATTCAACATAGCAAAAAAGAAAATTAGTATAAATAAAGGGAATAAGGTGTTGGGCTTACCTAAAAAGAATGGGTGGTTGGATAGATGGATATAAGGATGGTATACTCTTATGATGGAAGTAAATTCTATGGTATGCAAAGACAAAAGAATAAGATTACAGTTCAAGGTGAAATAGAAAGAGTAATATTTGAAGTTTTCAATGAGAAAATAAACTTAATTAGCTCTGGAAGAACTGATAGAGGTGTACACGCATTAATGCAAGTATCAAATTTTAAAATATCTAAAACTATCCCTCCTATTGCTATTAAAAAGCAAATTAATAAAGCTCTTTATGGTAAAATAAAGGTCTATAACATTGATATTGTAGATAAAGACTTTAATTCTAGATATATGGCTACTTACAGAACATATTTATATAGATTGAAATATATTGATGATATATCACCTTTTGAAGCTTCATATATATCTGAAATACGAAAAACTATTGATATTGAAAAAATAAATAAAAAACTAGCTTTATTTGTTGGTGAGCATGATTTTACACTTTATTCTAAATCTGATAAAGACCAAAAAAATCCAGTCAGAAAGATTTATTCTGCTAATTGTGTAAAAATTAATGATGAGTTTCAGATTATAATAAAAGGTAATAGTTTTTTAAAATCTATGATAAGACTAATTGTAGCTTCTTGCATATATGAAGATGAACAAACTATAATAAATAAGCTTAATGGTATGGGCAATGGACCAAAAAAAATATTATCCCCTAATGGTCTATACCTAAAAGAGGTATGTTATGATAATTAAAAAATTAGATGCTACACTTGATAGGGATATTCTTAAAAGAATATATCTGTATGAAGAAAAAATATTTGGAACTGCTGGTGTTGGACAATACAATATATCACCCTTCACAAAATACGGTAGTACTTATGCGATTTTTAATGATACAGATATTATTTCAGTAATTGAAGTTATTTTTTCTAAAGATAATATAGCCTATATATATGGTGTATCAACAAATGAAAAATATCAAAATAAGGGATATGCTAGAATGTTAATGAACTTCATGTTTTCTGACTTAAAAGATATTTTAATTTTTGAATTAACTGTTACTTGTAGTAATACTTATGCAATAAGACTATATAGCTCTTTAGGATTTAAGATTACAAAAAACTTAGATAATGAATATTTTGATAATGAAAAAAGATTTTTAATGAGAAAGGAAAAATAATGCAACATTACTTCAGTGAAAAACCTGATACAATTTCAAAAAGAAAAGATATATTTTTAAATTTTCTAGATAAAGATTTTATCTTTACAACTGATAATGGTATATTTTCAAAAAATCATATTGATTTAGGTACACTAATCTTATTAAAAGAAATCATTAAAAATTATTCTAATAAAGACTTTAGTGTACTTGATATTGGTTGTGGATATGGTGTTGTTGGGACTATAATAAAGACATTTTATCCTACATGCACTGTTACACTATCTGATATTAATGAACGTGCACTTGATTTATCTAGTGTAAATTTAGAAAAAAATAATATTAATAAGTTTAATATTACTAAATCAAATCTTTATGAAAATATTTCTGATACTTTTGATTTGATCATATCTAACCCTCCAATTAGAGCTGGTAAAAAGCTAATATTTGAACTATATCAAAAAAGCTATGAACACTTAAATGAAAATGGAGTATTTTTCTGTGTTATTATGACAAAGCATGGAGCAAAATCAACTGAAAAAGAATTAAAAAATATATTCCAAGAAGTTAATTGCCTTAATATATGCGAGGGTTATAGGGTATATATGGCAACAAAAAAAGGGTTATAAAAAAATCTCTCAAAAAATTGGGAGATTTTTTCTTATTTTACTATATCTTCATATTTTCCATTAGTTACTTTTAATATATCATCTGGATTAATCTTTACTTGAAGTCCTACCTTGCCACCACTAACAAATATATATTCCTTGCCTTTGGCACTTATATCAATAAATGTTTTAAATAGCTTTTTCATTCCTATAGGTGAACAACCTCCATGTACATATCCTGTAAGATTTAGTAGTTCTTTTTGTGGTAACATATCGATCTTTTTTGTTTTTGCTACATTTGCAGCCTTTTTTAAATCTAATTCACAACCTACTGGAACTACAAATACAAAGTATTCTTTATCTTTTGAATATGTAACTAGTGTCTTGTAAACATTTGCAGGATTTTCACCTGTACTTATTGCAACATCAACACCAGATATACCTTTACTTGTGTCATATTCTATTTCATCATACACTATCTTTTTAGAATCTAAAATTCTCATTGCATTTGTTTTTTTCATTTTGCTACCTTTTGTATTGCGTTACATACTGCATTCATATTTTCTCTTAGTGCTTTTTCAAACGCATCCTTTTTGTATGCTCCATTTGTCATATGATTTAATACAGCTATATGTACACCAGTTTCTCTTTGTATAGTATTTGCTAATTTATGGTTTGAAACTTGTTCATCAAATAGGATTTTAACTTTATTTGACTTCATCTTATTAATTGCTATCTTAGCATCTGTCAAACTTGGACTTTGAACATATGAAGGTTCTACAACAGTAGTAACACTTAGACCAAATTCGTTTAATAAATAGTCATATCCTCCATGTGTTGTAGCAATTCTAATATTTCTTGATTTACCTTTAACTTTTCTTAATGCTTCTGTTTTTATACTTCTTAATTTTGCTATATATCTTGAAGCATTTTGTCTATAATATCCTGCATTTTTTGAATCTATTCTTGCTAATTCAGATGCGATATAATTTACTTGTTGTATACTTTGTGTAACTGAAATAAATGTATGTGGATTTACTATACCACTTCTTCTTTGCCCTGCTATGTGCATAAGTGTTGTTCTTTTATTTGCATTAATTACTGGTATATTTTTTCTAGTTGCTCTTAACATTTTGTTTAAAAACATATCATGCCCTACTCCATTTGCAACTACAACATTTACTGTATTTAATCTCTTAATATCTTGTGCTGTTGCATCATAAGTATGTGCATTAACATTTGCTGGCACTAATGGAACTACATCCATTTTATCTCCAACTATATTTGATACAAAACAATAATACGGTAACATTGTTATACCAACTCTTAATTTTGAAAACCCTGTAAAACTTATTAACATGCATAAATAAACTAATATTTTTTTCATCTTTTAACACCTCTTTTAAGATACTAACACGATAAGACTTTTTTTTCAATAAACTTTATTAGGGTATAGAAAAATAGAAGGTTTATAACCTTCTACTTATATAGCTTAATAATTAATTTAATTTTTTCAGTTATTTTTTAAATTAGAATATGGTATGTAGATCGATAAAATAGCAAAAACTGCTAGTATAAACTGATACCAGAAATATGGTATTAGTGCAAAGGGACTAAGCATACCCTTTGTTAGACTTGTTGCTATTAATATTTGTGCTCCATATGGAATTAAACCTTGGAATACGCATGAAAATACATCTAATAACGATGCTACTCTTCTTGGATCCACATTATATTCATTTGATATTTCTTTTGCTACAGGTCCTGCTATTATTATAGCAACTGTATTATTTGCTACTGCAATATCTAGAATTGAAATTAAAGCTGATATACCTAATTCTGCTGTTTTACTACCTTTTAAGCACTTCTTTGCTTTTTCTATGATATAGTCTATACCTCCTTCTTTTCTAACCATATATGCTAAACCTCCTGTTAGAAAAGATAATAAGAAGATTTCAAACATATTATTAAAGCCTTCATATATTTTAGAACAGTATCCAACTACACCAAATACATTAGTGCTAATCCCTATAATCCCGCAAAATACTGTTCCTATAGTCAATGTTACAAAAACATTTACTCCTGATACAGCTAGTACTAATACTAATATGTATGGTACTACTTTAATAAGACTATAATTTACAGAACCAATATTTACAGTATTTATATTATTTAAACTAAACATATATATCAAAAATGTTATTATAGCTGCTGGTAATGCAATTTTTAAATTCATTTTAAACTTATCGCTCATATTAACATTTTGTGTTCTTGTTGCTGCAATGGTTGTATCTGATATTATTGATAAATTATCACCAAACATTGCTCCTCCTACTAGAGCTCCTAGTACTAATGGTAAATATATGCCTGATTTTTCAGATAAACCTATAGCTAATGGTCCAACAGTTACTATTGTTCCAACAGATGTACCTGTTGAAATAGATATAAATGATGCCATTAAAAATATCCCTGCAACTAAATATTTAGCTGGAATAATACTCATACCTAAGTTAACGGTTGATTCTACACTACCTGTTGCTTTTGTAACACTTGCAAATGCTCCTGCTAATAGATAGATAAGACACATTATTAAAATATTTTCATCTCCGCAACCCTTTATTAAATTATTAAATTTACTTGATATATCTCCTTTAAAGAGTATAAATGCTGATATTATACCTAGTATTACAAATATAGGGGAATTTACTTTGTAAAACGCTAACTTCTCTCCTGAATAAGTTAAGTAAAATCCTGTAAAAAGATACATTCCTATGAAAATAATAAAAGGTATTAGTGCTTTTCCATTTGATTTTATCTTATATTTCATGTTTACCTCGTCTTTTTCTTTTTTTAATATTATATATCTTATCGTAAATAAAAGCTAGTTGTTTTTCATAATCTGAAACTTTTTAATAGGTATTAAAATTTTTATTACATATATATACCTATATATGCTATTTTTGGCAAATTCTTAATACCTACTTATTTATCCTTGACAAATACTTTTTTCTCTGCTATCATTTACTTGTTAATGAATAATAAACTCAAAAGAGAAAGTGTGTCTAGGGTTCTTTCATGTGACCGAGCGACACAGGTGCATATATATTTGCACTACACCTAAAGGATAAAAGCCTAGGAGGTAGGTTTCGCTTGAAGCCTACCCTTCTAGGCTTTATATTTAGTGGACAAGTTTCCTTTTGAGTTTTTTTTTAAGAAAGATCTATAGGAGGATTTGTTTTATGAAAACATTTTTAGAAAATTTCTTTAAACTTAAAGAAAATAACACTACTGTTAAAACTGAAATTTTAGCAGGTATCACAACTTTTATGACTATGGCGTACATTTTAATCGTCAACCCTGCAGTATTATCTGATGCTGGTATGAACCATGGTGCTGTATTTACTACAACAGCTATTTCAGCTTTTATTGCCACTGTAGTTATGGGTGTATATGCTAATTATCCATTCGCACTTGCTCCTGGTATGGGACTTAATGCATACTTCGCATATACTATCGTACTTGGTAAGGGTCTAAGTTGGCAATTTGCACTAACAGCAGTTTTAATTGAAGGTTTAATTTTCATAGTTCTTACAATGACTAAGGTTCGTGAAACTATAGTTAACTCTATACCTATGTCATTAAAGAATGCAGTAAGTGCTGGTATTGGTATATTTATTGCCTTCATTGGTTTAATTCAATCAGGTTTAGTTGTTCCTGCAAAGGGTATACCTTTAACATTAGGTAATATTATGAGCCCTGTTGCAATACTTACAATTTTTGGAATATTTATTACTTTATTCCTATTAGTTAAAAGAATACCTGGTGGAATATTATTAGGTATGTTAATTACTACTTTACTTGCTATACCTTTTGGTGTTACAAAATTACCTAGTTCAATAATCGGTTTACCATCAAGTATATCACCAATATTCTTTAAGTTTGAATTTCATAATATATTAACATTTAATATGGTTATTGCTGTATTTGCATTCTTATTCGTAGACTTATTTGATACAGTAGGAACATTAGTTGGTGTTGCATCAAAAGCTGATATGTTAGATGAAAATGGTAACTTACCTAAAGCAAGACAAGCTTTACTTGCAGATGCAATAGGTACATCAATAGGTGCTTGCCTTGGTACTTCAACTGTTACTACATTCGTTGAAAGTGCAGCTGGTGTTGCTGAAGGTGGTAAAACAGGTTTAACTGCAATAGTTACAGCTATATTGTTTATAGTAGCTCTAATATTTGAACCTATATTTGCAATCATACCTCCATGTGCTACAGCATCAGCATTAATAGTTGTTGGACTTTTCATGATAAGTAATATCTTGAAAATAGACTTCTCTGATTTCACTGAAGGTCTACCAGCATTCTTAGCAATAATTATGATGCCTTTATCATACTCTATTGCAAATGGTATAGTATTCGGTATAGTTTCTTATGCTGTTATTAAATTAATAACTGGAAAAGGAAAACAAGTATCATTAGTTGTTTATATATTAGCAATAATATTTGTATTAAGATATATTATCGAAGCATTTATTTAGTCCATAAGCCCTTTTATATAAATAATTTGGAAAAAAAAACTAGGATTTTAATCCTAGCTTTTTTTATTCGGAAATACTCTTAAATACCAAGTATGACACATAAGCTCCACCATCTATATGACCTAATGTTTTTTCTCCATGATACTTTGCTCTACCTTGATTAGAAATCATATTTTTTGTTTCTTCCATTCCTTCTTTTGCACTTTCGTATGCCTTTATTTTATCCTTAGTTTTATTAAATTCTACAATAGCTGGTTCTAATGAGTCTAAAATTGTCTTATCACCTAATTTAGTATCTATTTTAGATTTCAAGTATTCTAATCCTTTTTGTAATGAATATATATATTCTTCCTTTGTAGGATCAGTCTTACCTTTTAATTCCCTTGCCATTCCCATGAAAAACATAGAAATTATTGTTCCTAATGATGAAGGTGCTGCTTCGTTAAATGTACTGCTTATATTCTTAAATAATATACCTTTATCAGCTATTTCATTTTTTTGTACATATTCACATACTGCACTAAATCCTTCATCCATAGTTAAACCTAAGTCTCCATCTCCAAATTCTTGATCTAATTTAATTAAATATTCTTTATTAGTATGTATATTGCCATAAATTTTTTTTAATATTTCTTTTATATCAACGCTCATTATTATGCCTCATTTCATAAATGTTAATTCATCTTCACTTAAAAGTAATTCTTCAGTTTCATTATCCAACTTAAATACTGTTATTGATAATCCTGCCATTTCCATTGAAGTTGCATATTCACCTATAAGTGGTTTTAATATATTAACACCTATTTTGCTATATCTGTCATATATTTCATTATATACTATATATAGCTCATCTAATGATGTAGCACCTAAACCATTAACTAATACAGAAATTTTATCTCCTTTTTCTAATTTTATTTCTGTTTCTATTTTATTTAGTATAATATCAACAATTTCTTTTGCTGTTTTCATATTAGTAGTATTAATCCCTTTTTCACCATGTATACCCATACCTATTTCCATTTCATTTTCTAAGATGGTAAATGTAGGTTTTCCTACTTCTGGAACTATGCATGGTGTTAGTGCAATACCCATAGTTCTAATATTTTCTAACGCTTTTTCTGTTTTAGACTTTACTTCTTTTAAAGTATATCCTTTTTTAGCTAATGTCCCTGCTATCTTATATGCATATACTAATCCTGCGACTCCTCTTCTTGATTTTTTATCATTTGATGAAGCAATATCATCACTAACTATTACTTCTTCAACTTCAATATCATCAAAACTACTTTCATCTCTTGCCATAGAAAAATTCATCTTGTCTCCACCATAGTTTCCATATACGCATAATACACCTTTTCCTGAGTCAACGTACTTTATTGCTTCATACATCTTTTTACTTGATGGTGATGCAAATACATTACCTATAGCACAGGCATCCAACATTCCTTCTCCTACATAACCTAGAAACAATGGTAAATGTCCACTTCCACCTCCAGTTACAAGCCCTACTTTATCTTGTGATTTTTCCTTTTTAACTAAAATCCTAAAATCATCGTTTAATAATTTTACTTTATCACTATGAGCTTTTACTATTCCATTTACCAACTCTTTAACGTAGTCTTCTTTTTTGTTTATTATTTTTTTCATCACACAACCTCTTTATTTTGAAAATTTTTCTGGATATTTCCACTTGTTTAATTCTTCAACTGAAAATCTTGGCGGTTCAACTCCTTTATTTATCATTAATGTCATATAGTATATTTCTGCTATTTCTTCTACATATTGTGCTTTTAAAAATGCATCTTTTATATCGCATCCTACTGCTACAACTCCATGTTTTTCTAATAATACCATATCAGATATTCTTATAGGTTCTATTACAGATTTAGATAATTCAACTGTACCAGGTCTTGCGTATTTTGCAACTGGTACATAACCTTCTTTTAAGCCTAATGTTGCTGCTTCGAATATTACACCTGGTATAGGTTTTGCTAATACAGCAAATGCTGTTGCCATTTTAGAATGTGTATGAACTATAGCTTTTACATCTTCTCTTTCTTTATATATTTCCAAATGCATCATAGTTTCACTTGATGGCTTAACTCCTTCTTTATGATAAAGAACGTTACCATCTAAGTCCATTATACATAAATCATCTTCAGTTAATTCTTCTCTATCAATTGCAGATGGTGTAACATATAGCTTATTTGTTCCAGGTATTCTAACACTAAAATTACCTGATTTATGTTTACATAAGCCTATTCTTTGTGCTTGTCTTGCAACTTCTAATAATTCTTTTTTTAATTCTTCGTTCATTCATTTTCCTTTCTCATTGTGATATAGAATACTGCGTATAGGACTATAAATATAACAACACCTAATAATCCTTGCCATCTAAGTGCTAATCCATTTGCTAACACCCATCTAAATATTGGAGCTTCTACACCAAAGTAACTAATCATTTGTCCACTTGGTATATCAATAGTTCCTACTTGTCTTGCAAGTTCTGTAACATAAGGTGCAAAACTTGATGATACTATTAGATATGCTGGTGTAAATATTACACTTAATATGAACATCTTTATTAAATTCTTTTTACTAACGATCATTGCTGGTACAACAACTATTACATTTACTATACCTGCTAGAGGTAATATTGTATTTAGATTTAATTTTGAAAATACTAATGCTAGTACTATTGATACTGGTACTATTAAGATAGATATAACCCATAATTCTGCTTGTCCTGCTAAGAATGGCCAGTCTAGACCTATATATATTTCTCTATCTTTATATTTATTCTTCATGTATGCACCTGCTGCATCTGCAATTGGTGCTAATGATTGCATGAATAATTTTGCTACCATAGGGAATAGAACTAATGATGCAGAAACCTTAATTGCTATTTGTAATGTTTCACTTACTGAGTATCTTGCAACCAATGCAAATAAACCACCTATTATGAATCCCATAACTGAATTTTCACCAAATACACCTATTTTTGATTTTAATTTTTCTGAATCAAATGTACTGTTTTTTATTGCAGGTATTAAGTCTAATACCTTATTAATTGGTTCCATCATTGCACATTGTAATGTCATATAGTGTGTGCAAGTTACACCAGGAATACTAGTTATTTTATATATTCTCTTTTGAGTAACTTCTGCTGTTTTTAATTCTAATATTATTTGTATAACTGCAGCTACAAATCCTAATATTAAGCTATGAGTTATAGCTATAACCATTGTTGCTGTAAAAATTTTACCCCAAACATTCCACATATCTACATTTAATACATTTGTAAAGTTAAATCCTAATAGTATTAGATTAATAACTATTTGAATAGGGAACATTAATAATGCATATGGCCATGCCCAAGCTATTGCTGACATTGGTGCCCATCCTACATCTACTGTATTTAAATGTATACCAGTTGTTTCAACGAATTTTGCAGCAACTGGGCTTATTGTTTCAAACATGAAACCTAGTATCAATGACATTCCAGTAAATGCTATACCTAAAGTTATACCTGCTAAAATTGCTCTTTTAATTTTCATTCTGATTATTATACCAATTATTATCATAATTATTGGTAAAAATATTGCTGGACCTAGTCCTAAAATATAGTCTACTACTTGTTTTAACATAAATACTCCTCTTCTACTTTGCAATTAATTCTTTTAATTTTTCGTATTCTTCTTCCATACCTAGACCTGTTAAAAATTTAATACCATTTATTGTTGGCTTACCATATGTTTCTGATCCTGGAACTATTGTTACATAAATATCAACTTGTGATATAATATTTTCTAATGCCTTTATATCAACAGATTCTACTGTTGCACTAATCCCATCATCTTCTAACATTGAATTAATCTTTGATGCAACTGTTTGTGATGTTGCTATTCCTGAACCGCATGCTACTACTATTCTTTTCATATATACCTCCCATTATTTTCCATATTTATTTACTAATATGTTATATACTTCTTCTTTATCTTCACTTTTTTCTAGTGTATTATAGCAATCTTCATCGCCTAAAATTTTCATTAAGTTTAATAAGACAGTTACTTGTTCTTCACCTTTTTTGATTAATAAGAATAAGACTACTTTAACTTTTAATTGTTTTTCATTTGTACCCATTTCTCCAAACTCAACTTCATTTTTTAACCTAACAAACACTATTCTTTGACTATTTATTAATGAATATGTTGTATGAGGTATTGCAACGAAGTACTTTTCAAAATTTAATCCTGTTGGATAATTTTTTTCTCTCTCAATTAATGATTCTTCATAACCATCTTTAATATATCCTTGTTCTTTAAAAATTTTGGACATTTTTCTAATTAGGTCTTCTCTATTTTCTGCTTCTACATTAAAATATATATCTTCTTTATTAAATAACATACCAATCTCCTGTTCTATAGTTTATAATTTTTTAAATATTCTACTATTTTATATTTGTTTTTCTCATTAAGTATTTCTTTAAATTCACTCTTAAATACCATATTTATTAAATTACTAATAATGTCCAATGATTTCTTTTCATCTTTTATAGAAAAACTTACTACTGTATCTATCATTTCACCCGTTTCTTTTATATTAACAGGTTCTTTTAAACTTATTATTGAAACTCCCGTCTTATGAACATTATTATTATTCTTTGTATGTGGTAATATCAAGCCGTTATATCGAATGATATGTGAATTATTTTTTTCATATATACTTAATATATCTTTTGTATAACTCTTATCTGTAAATTCTCCTTCTAATAAGCTGCATCCTTTTTCTAAGGCATCATAAATATCTTTTGCATCATAGTTAAATATGATATTTTCTTCTTTTAAAATATTTTCATACTCATCTAATATTTCTATATCATTAACTATCTTGTCACCAAAATTATTTAATAACTCGGATATAAATTTTTCATAATCTAATTTCTCTGAACTTCTTCTTACTATATCTACTATATTTGATAGAAGTATTTTATTAATATTGCTCTTAAAACCTAATTTAAGTAATGTTTGCCTTTCTTTTTCAGTTATAACTGGGCTTATATTAACAATAATTTTATCTTCATATTCTTTTTCATCTAATTTTACTGTAGTCAATATATATTTAATATTTAAATTATTTTTTAAAGCCTTATTAAAGTTATATATAGATCCTACATATGATACTTTTATATAAAATCTATTTTGTATATTATCTACTAATATTTTATTACTACCACTTCCAAATGATGTTATAACCGCAACTTCTACAGGTTTTAATTCTAATCTATTTATACGTTCTATTGATGCTAAAAAATGTATCTTCAATAAGTGTATTTCATCATCATCAATTTTTTTATTTAATACATTATTTAATAACCCCATAGAGTCTTTTATAATATAGAAGAAAGCATCTTTCTTTTTATAGCTTTCATCTAATGTTTGTGCATCAAGCATATATCCGTTATCTATTCTGCTAATTAGTGCATTTACATGTTGTAATAAAAATTCAAATAATAATTTATCTTTTGTTATATTCTTATTTATCTTAGCTTCTACCTGACTAATTATACTTTTAACCACTACACCTATATTTACATCTTTTTCCTGATAATTATCACTTTGTTTTATCCATGCTACAAGATCTATAATTTGCTCTATCATTTGTTCTGTTACTTTACTAGTTAAATTTAATAATCTTAGTTTATTCAAAACATATTTTTTATCAGACTCTTTTATCACATACTCTTTTGTACTTTTAGATTTTTCGATAAATATAATTAGAAAACGAGTAAATAAAATTCTGTAATTTATATCATTAACATTTAATTTAAAATCGCTTATTATCTCATCTATAAATTGCTTAATGGACTTAAATGTATTCTTGTCTATGTTTTGAAATATTATTTCGTTTAACTTGACAGAAATCTCATTATCATCTTCTTTATAAATGTACTTTATATCATCAAACAATATATTGAATCTATAATTTTCTAAATTTTCTCTATCCCCTTTTAAATAAAGACCATTATCATTTTCAATTTTTATTCCCTTTACTTCTAATCTTTTCTTTAATTCATTCAGGTAATTTATTATTGTACCCCTTGATAAATCAAAATATTTTGTTAAATAAGTTATTGTTATTTTTTCTTTTGAGAATAAGATTAACCACTGTATAATTGTTATTTTTTTATTTTTATCCAAAGGTTCTAATTTTTTTATTATCTCCAATATCTTGTTTTCTTTACCCTCTATATTTAAAATTATTGTACCTTTAGAAGATTTTTTTATAGGTGATATCCTAATAAAGCTCAATACATCATTTATTCTATCTATGTTATAACGTATCATTCTTTCTGATACATTAAATTCTTTTGCTAACTCATATATGCTAAGTTCTGATTTGTTATAGAATTTTTCTAATATTTTTATTTCACGCTCATTTAAAATCATTTTCTCACCTTCTTTTATACTATTATATTCATTAACAACTAAGTTTCAATATATAAACCTTATCACTTTTTTATGAAAGGTTTTTTACTGTTTTTTTGGAAATAATTTGTACAAAAAAAAGCATGCCATTGCATGCCCAAATTATTTACCTGTTTCCTAGCATTCTTTCGTATAAGTCTTCATAGAATGGCTTCTTACCTAAGGCTTCTGCTATTGTATATGCTAATAAACTAACTATTGCAAGACTTAATAGATATTCAAATGAACCACCAGTCATTTCAAGTATTAGTATTATTCCAGCAATTGGTGCTCTTACTATTGAAGAAAAATGTCCACACATTGCAAGCATTACAAATACTATTACCATACTAGGTGGTATTATACCTAAAGTACATAAAATACTTGCATAAAAATTACCTAGTAATGCTCCTATTACCAATAAAGGAACTAAGCTTCCTCCAGGAACTCCTACTGCAAATGATAAATAAAGTAAGAATATTTTTAATAGGTACAACACTACTATTTTTTGTATAGAGTAACTACCATACATATTCATAGATAAAAAATGTTCACCTGCTCCAAATGTTGTACCATCAATTAATAATATTATTGCAGTTACAACAAAGGGAACTAAAAACTTAAAATATTTATTCAAAGGTAATACTTTATTGAATACATCTTTTCTGTCTATTATTATATAATTAAACAACACACCTGAAATACCAGATAATATACCTATTAGTGCAACATAAATGTATGTGTGCATATTTAATGCTGCAATTTTTGGCATATCTACTAATGTAGGGTGATTACCTAATAATAGATTTGATGTTATTACTGCACAAAATACTATTACAGATGCACTTAAAAACACCTTTCTATTAGTCTTTTTAAATATTTCTTCCACTGAAAAAAGAACCCCTGTTATTGGTGCATTAAATGCAACTGCAAGCCCTGCACCTGCTGATGCACCTACATAATATCTTTCATCTTCTTCACTTTCTTTTGAAAGCTTATGTACAGCTTCTCCTACAAGCCCTCCTATTTGAACAGATGGACCTTCTCTTCCTAATGTCATACCTGATCCAACTGTTAATATGCTTGATACAAATTTATACACCAAAGTCTTTTCCCAATTAACTTTAAATTTAGCGTCTATAATACCATATACTACTGGTATTCCAGAACCCTTTATCATTGAATCTAAATTATTCATAAAATATATTACTGTACCTAATACAATAAAGGTTAAAACGAAACATATCTTACCATATATTGTCTTGTTACATACCTTTAAGTAGGATAGCATAAATTTTGCAAAATGATTTATACCCAATTTATACATTGTTATTACAAAACCACATATTATACCTGTTATAACAAAAAATAAAAGAGATCTCATGCTAATTTGTATCCATTTTCGCTTATTCTTCACTTAGAAACATCTCCTCTTAAATTTATTTCAATGTATTCATAATCATCAAAAATCACTTTTCTAACTGTATATCCTTGACTTATAATATCTCTTAATTTCTTTAAGTCAAAAGTACCACCATAATTTATCTTTATTACACCTTTACGGATATTTTTATGTATATATTTAATAAGGTCTTTTTCATTTTCTATATAATTACCTATTATCTTCTTTCTATTATAATCTGATGGTGCAGGTTTTAATCTTTTATCTGTCAATTCATGATTTTTAGAAAAGTACTTATTGCTTCTTAAAAAATATGAATAATTATTACCTCTATCTCCTAATGGATCATCAAATGTTACATCCACATTATACCATTTTCCATTAATTTTTACTTGATTCCATGCATGTCTTAGTCCTCTAGACATTCCTGCTAATATATTAACTTCTAACTTTGATTTTTTTGCTAATTTATAGAATAAATTTGCATATCCTTCACAAGCAGCTTTTTTATCTAAAATACCACTTATATAAGTTCTAGTATCATATTTACCAGTACTACTATATGTAATATTTTGTATAATATAGTCATGTATTGTCTTGGCTTTATCATAATCACTCATATTTTTTTTAATATTCTTCTTAGCCCACTCATCTATTTTCTTTTCCGCTAATATGTAGTCTTCTTTTTTTACTGAATATTTAACATGTATATTAGCACGTATATTCTCTTTATTTTCCTTTACTTCTATACTAGTACTAACTAAAAGATTCTTTATATCATCCTCTTTCATTACTTGTTCTACATCTGAATCTATCTCATTAGGTGATATATTATCAGTAAATACAAACTGTATATCAGTATCAAAATTCAAAAAACTTTGCCTTATTTTCTCTTTTAAATTTAATGTATTTGAAAATATATTAATAGACAAAAAATATATAATTAATAGTTTCTTCACTCTTTTTACACCAACTTCTCATATTAAACTTCTAAATCCTATGCTAACACAGCTCATTATTAAAAAAGCTAATACTACCCCAAATAGAACTGAGATTACTGTCTTTTTAAAATCAAGATCTAATAAGCTTGCGGCTAAAGTACCTGTCCATGCTCCAGTACCTGGTAATGGTATCCCAACAAATAAAAATAGGGCAACATAAACACCGTATTTTGAACTAGATTCTAACTTTTTACCTGCATTATGCCCTTTTTCTAAAAAATACTTAAATACCTTACTAGTATATTTAAATTCTTTACCCCATTCTAAGACTCTTCTTGCAAACAAGAATATTATTGGTACAACTAGCATATTACCTATAACGGAAATTATCATTATTTTCATTATATCTAATTTAAGTGCTACACCGTAAATAACAGCACCTCTTAACTCTATCAATGGAACCATTGATATTAAAAATACACATATATATTTTAACATTATTATTCCTTATACTAAAAGAGTCGCATAAGCGACTCAATTATTTATCTTACTTTCTTTCTTTACCTTTTTTGTAAGCTCCTTCAGCTCCATAAACATCTACTATCTTTTCTTTATAGTATTTCTTCATGAATTCTCTACCCTTAGCTAAGTATTTTCTTGGGTCAAATACTGTTGGATCGTCAGCAAATGCTTTTCTAACTCCTGCTGTGAATGCTAATCTTCCGTCTGTATCTACGTTTATCTTAGCAACTGCAGATTTAGATGCCATATGTAATTGTTCATCTGGTATTCCTAAAGCATCTTCGATCTTACCACCGTTTTCATTTATGATTCTAACATATTGTTGAGGTACTGATGATGAACCGTGTAATACGATAGGGAATCCTGGTATTCTCTTTTCAATTTCTTTTAAGATATCTAATCTTATATGTGGATTGTCACCTGGTTTGAACTTGTATGCACCATGTGATGTTCCTATAGCGATAGCTAATGAATCTACACCTGTCTTAGATACGAAATCTTCTACTTCTTCTGGACGAGTAAAGATATGTTCTTCAGCGTGTACTTCGTCTTCTATACCAGCTAAAACTCCTAATTCAGCTTCAACTGTTACATCATATTTATGTGCAAAATCAGCAACTTTCTTTGAAATTGCTACGTTTTCATCATAATCATATTTAGATGCATCTATCATAACTGATGAGAAACCATTTAAAATACAGTCTTCAGCTATTTCGTAGCTTGGACCATGATCAAGGTGTAATGCAACTGGTATATCTGAACCTGCTGCCTTAACGTATTCAACTGCTGCTCTACCTAACCAAGGAATCATGTCTCTACCGATATAATTTCTTGCACTTGATGAAACTTGAAGAATTACTGGTGCTCCCATTTCAACACATGCTTCAATTATAGCTTGTAATTGTTCTAAGTTATTGAAATTGAAAGCTGGAACTGCATATCCTTCTTTATTTGCTTTAGCAAACATTTCTCTAGTATTAACTAAACCGAAATCTTTATAGTTATACTTCATTTCCATGTTTTAAATCCTCCTATATTCTATATATATAATTTTAGCACAAAATACGCATATTTTTCAACACTTTTATTTAAAAAATCGTCCTGTAAAAGACGATTTTTTTATCTATTGGTTAATCTTACAGGTAATCCATAAGATTTAAATATATCTTCAGCTTTTCTTACTTGTTCTGGAGTTGGTGTAGGATTATTTTTTAAGACATAAACCCTTTTCATCATTTCCCATTTGGGTGCTCCCATTTGGTGAAATGGTAATACATCTACTCTTTGTACATTTGTTAATTTTGAGCAATATTCTCCCCATTTATGGAGATCTTCTTCGCCATCAGTATATCCAGGCACTAATACATATCTCAACCAAACTGGCTTATTTATTTCCTTTAGATATTCTGCAAACTTTAATGTTGGTGCTAAATTTACAGATGTTAATATCTTGTACTTATCAGGATTTATATGCTTGATATCAAGCAATACTAAGTCAACGTATTCTAATACTTCTTTTGCTCTTTGTGTAAAAATATATCCAGATGTATCCAAAGCTGTATGAATACCATGTTCTTTACATAATTTAAATACTTCTTTTATGAAATCTGGTTGAACAAGTGGTTCTCCACCTGATATTGTTACACCACCTGTACGTATAAATCCCTGAACTTTTTCAATTTCGTGAAATACTTCTTCTGGTTCCAATATCTTTTTTCTATCTTTAATATTCCATGTATCCACATTATGACAATATAAACATCTCAAAGGGCAACCTTGCATAAATAATACAAATCTTATTCCTGGTCCATCCTTTGTTCCAAAACTTTCAAACGAATGTATAAAACCCTTCATAAAATATTCACCCCTTATAATAAAGGTGCAAGAGAAATCTTGCACCTAAATATATAATATAACTACATCTTGTCAGATATTGTTCTGTTTATAACATCTAATTGTTGTTCTCTTGTCAATCTTACAAAGTTTACAGCATATCCTGAAACTCTTATAGTTAATTGTGGGTATTTTTCTGGGTGTTCCATAGCATCTTCAAGTAATTCTCTACCAAATACGTTAACATTTAAGTGGTGTCCTGTTTGATGCATATATCCATCTAATAATCCTACTAGATTTTCTTGTTTTTCATCTCTATCTTTTCCTAAAGTACCTGGTGTAATTGCGAATGTGTATGAAATACCATCATTTGCATCTTCAAACGGTATCTTAGCAACTGATGCTAATGATGCAACTGCTCCACTAGTATCTCTTCCGTGCATTGGGTTTGCACCTGGTCCGAATGGTTTACCAGCTAATCTACCATCTGGTGTATTACCTGTCTTCTTACCATATACAACATTTGAAGTTATTGTTAATACTGATTGAGTAGGTATTGCGTTTCTGTACATCTTGTGTGTTCTTATCTTGTTCATGAAGATCTTAACTATATCTACTGCAAATTGGTCAGTTTCGTCATTGTTATTACCGAATGGAACGTAGTCTTCCCCTTCGTTCTTATAGTCTATTGCAACACCATTTTCGTCTCTTATAACTCTAACTTTACCATGTTTAATAGCAGCTAATGAGTCAGCAACAATTGATAATCCTGCGATACCAAATGCTTCTGTTCTTTTTATCTTAGAATCATGTAATGACATTTCAAATGCTTCATATGAATATTTGTCATGCATATAGTGAATGATGTTTAATGCTTTAACATATGTAGTTGCTAACCAGTCTAGCATCTTATCATATTTTTCCCAAACTTCTTCGAAGTTTAAGTAGTCTCCTTTAATTGGTTCAAATTCTCCAAGTGGTGTAACTTGAGTTCCTTTAACTTCATCTTTACCACCGTTTATAGCATATAATAATGCTTTTGGTAAGTTAACTCTGGCACCAAAGAATTGCATTTGTTTACCTATTGTCATAGGTGATACACAACATGCGATACCATAGTCAGTACCAAATTCTGGTCTCATTAAATCGTCATTTTCATATTGTAATGATGATGTATCGATTGAAACTTGAGCACAGAATTTCTTCCAAGGTTTAGGTAATTTTTCTGACCATAATACTGTTAAGTTTGGTTCTGGAGCTGGTCCTAAGTTATATAATGTATGTAAAATTCTGAATGAGTTCTTAGTAACTAATGATCTTCCATCTCTTCCTATACCACCGATTGATTCAGTTACCCAAACTGGGTCTCCACTGAATAATGCATCATATTCAGGTGTTCTTAAGAATCTTATAATTCTTAACTTCATAATGAAGTGGTCTATATATTCTTGTGCTTGTTTTTCATCTATTATTCCTTCTTCTAAGTCTCTTTGAATAAAGATGTCTAAGAATGTAGAAGTTCTTCCCATACTCATGGCAGCACCATTTTGGTCTTTAGCAGCTCCTAAATATCCAAAGTATAACCATTGTATAGCTTCTTTAGCTGTTGTAGCTGGTTTAGAAATGTCAAATCCATATCCTTCAGCCATTCTCTTTAATGCTTTTAATGCAGCTATTTGGTCAAATATTTCTTCTCTATCTCTAACCATATCAGCTGTCATGTCATTTCCATCTATCTTATCGAAGTCTTCTTGTTTCTTTTCAATTAAGTAATCAACACCATATAAAGCAACTCTTCTGTAGTCACCTATTATTCTTCCTCTTCCATATGCATCTGGTAAACCAGTTATAACACCTGCGTGTCTTGCTAATTTAATATCTTGTGTATATGCTGAGAAAACACCGTCATTATGTGTCTTTCTGTATTTAGTATAAATTTCATTTGTTTCATCATCTAATTTATAACCAAATGCTTCTAGACTGTTTTTAACCATTCTTAATCCACCATTAGGGAAGATTGCTCTTTTTAATGGTTTATCTGTTTGTAGTCCTACTATTTGTTCTAAATCCTTTTCAATGTATCCAGGACCATAAGCATCTATTTGTGATGGTTTCTTTGTTTCTGCATCATAGATACCTTTTTCTCTTTCTTCTTTAATCATAGGCATTAATTTATCCCATAATTTCTTAGTTGCATCAGTTGGTCCTTCTAGGAAACTTCCATCTCCTGTATATTCAGTATAATTTAATTCAATAAAATCTGCGACATTTATTTCTTTGTCCCATTTACCGGTCTTAAATCCTCTCCAAGCGTCCATATTCGCCCTTCCTTTCATATATTAATATTCTTTACACTTATATTGTACTCTCTTTTATTTTTTTATCAATAATATTTTATTTATTATTTTATTAAAAAAAATATATTCTTTCATGAATATAGCTATAATCGTGCTTATGACAATCATTGTTTACAAGAAAAAATATATTTATTTATTTTGTTTCATTATACGAAACGAAGAATTTGCCCATCACAAAATTTTATTAGTTCTTTGTCATGCGTTATAACTAATATTAGTTTATTATCTTCCCTCATTTTCTCTATATATCGTATAATTTTATTCATTTGCATCTTATCAAGACCAGAAGTTGGTTCATCAAATATTACAATAGGTTTCTTACTAACAATAGCTTTAGCTATCATTAATCTTTGTTTTTCACCACCTGATAATATTTGTGGATGATAGTCTTTTTTATCATATAAATCAAATTCTTTTAGTACTTCTATTTTTTCTTCTTTGTTTTCACTTACAATAGAAATTTCTGACCACACAGAATCTGTAAATATTTGATAATTAACATCCTGCATAACCATAGAAATATATTCATACTCTTTCTTTATTTTTTTATCCATATAAAAAGTTTGACCATACTTATTTTTTAATAGGCCCGCTAATTTTCTAACAAAACTTGTCTTACCTACACCATTTTTTCCTGTTATAAAAAAAGTGCCATTATTTAATGAAATACTTGTATCTATAACAACATTTTTGTTATAGCAAACATAATAGTCCTTACAAACTAAGCCTTCATTGTCCCCTATATCTCTTTTTTTATGTAGGTCTATTTCTTTTACTTCTCTGTCTATACTTAAATCAGAAAAACTTCTTAATTGATATTTTTCAAAGTCTATAAGTGGTATTTCTTTTTTTGTATAAGTTTGTATCTTTTCATCTTGTATTATTAATAACTTATCCATTATGTCTTTTAAATAATATAGTCTGTGTTCTGCAATAATTACTATTTTCCCCATTTTTTTCAATAATAACAAGGTATTTTTTAACCATTCTACACTAGATTCATCTAAGGATGAGCTAGGTTCATCAAATAGGTATATAATATTATCCATGCACATACAAGCGTTAATCGCAATTAGTTGCTTTTGTCCTCCTGATAGCTTAAATATATCCCTATCCATTAAATCTTCTGTTTTTAATAATTTTGAATAATATTTTATTGTACTTTTTATTTTATCCTTACTAACATTCCTATTTTCCAATCCAAACGCTATTTCATCAGTTGTATTTATGCAATAAAACTGTGTCTTGGGATTTTGAAAAACTGTTGATATATATTTTGATCTTTTTGTCATACTTTCTTTTAATATATCAATGTCATTACATCTAATATTACCACTTACACTAGCTGCATTGAATTCAGGTATTATCCCATTTATCACTTTTAATAAACTACTCTTACCTGAACCTGACTTCCCTGTTATAACTATCAATTCTCCCTCGTTAATATTTAAATTTAATCCAGTAAACAAAGTCTTTTTTTCATACTTTATGCTTAAATTTTCTATACTAAGCAATTTGACCTCCTATCTGATAAATTAATAAACTAGTTGTTAAGAATAATAGGACATAGTCAACAATTCCAAATTTAACATCATAAATACTAGATCTTTTACCTCCTACTTCAAGTCCTCTTGTAATAGCAGAAATTGTAACCTCATCAGCTGTTCTTGTTATACACATCAAAAGAGGAACAACCCTATATTCAAATAATTTTAAGGGATGAAATATTAACTTTTTAACACTTAGACCATCTAAAAACATAGCATCTTTTATTTGACCATAATCTATTAGTATTGTGTAATAGAATCTTGCCATAACAGAAATAGGTATTATTAACTGATCTGGAAATTTCATTTTAGTCATGCTAGCTATAACCTCACCCATATCTGTAGTCATAACAGAATAACTTCCCATAGCGATACCAGGAATTATACTTAAAAATACTGTGTTCATAAATAGACACACGCTTAAAAGTATTGAATTTTGTATATTAAACATATATATATGAAGAATGAAGGAAATAACTGTTAGTATTATTCCCTTCAAAGCTATTTTAATATATCCCGATAACATAAATAATATGTAGGGTACAAATAATATTACTAGCATTAAATACATATTTCTAAATAAAACCTGTTCCATCATAGCTACGTATGATATAACTACGGTCATAAAAAATTTTGTTCTAAAATCTAGCTTCATATTATTTTTCCTTTAACATACCTGCCTTAACAAAATGTTTTTTCAATAAATGTATACCTATAGTGCAACCTATAAATCCACCTACTGCTGCTAGTAAAATACAAGGAACTATTACTTTGTATGACATAGCATTCATGAACTTATTAGCAAACTCAACTCCACGATGCATTACCAATCTTTGGTAAACCTTATCTCTTGAAATTAAAAGTGGAACAAAATTACCTATTACACCCATAGGAGTAATACTAAATGCTATTCTTTTTGCATTTAAATTTGTATAATTATCTTTTCTTATAACAAATTCTGCTATTATCGCACATATCATAAGAGTTCCTATTACAAATATTCCATGACCTGTTGCTAAAAATACTAATCCTAAAACAAATTGTTGTATTATTATCATACCTGGTTTAGTGATTTTAGTTGAATATAGCATATATATTGGTCCTGTTACAACACCAATTAAAAATGGTAAAAATGGCATTGTTACAGGAGAATGTGCAACCATTCCACACACAAAAGTAAAGAATAAAATTAGGACACTAAATAATCCTACATTAATCAAATCTTTAACATTTAAAATCTTATTTTCCATCAGTACTCCTTATTTAACTTGATTAGCCTAATTCTATCACTAATAATCACATTTTACAATATAATATAAGCATAAATGTCTAAATGAAACAAGTCTAATCGGTATAATTTTTTAAACAAAAAAAAAGAAGACTATAAGCTTTAATAGCCTATAGTCATATGTCTACTTATCTTTTTTTATAAATCTCTTATAGAACTCATCTACATAAATAGCTATTGCATTATCACCTGATACATTTATTGCTGTACCAAAACTATCTTGTGTTATATACAACGCTATTAGTAAAGCTCCTAAAGCTCCTTTTGAGTCTATATTAACCATATACAAGAATGGTAATGCACTCATAATAGCTCCACCTGGTGCACCAGGGGCAGCAACCATTGCAATTCCTAACATTGCTATAAATGGAAGAACTAGTGATACTGAATAATTCATTCCAGTCATAATTAATACACCCATTACACAGCTAGTTATTGTTATCATAGATCCTGATAAGTGTATTGTTGCACATAGAGGAACAACGAAATTAACTATTTCTTCAGATGTTTTGTTATTTAATCCACATTGTATATTTACTGGTATAGTTGCAGCAGATGATTGTGTTCCAACTGCTGTTAGATAACCTGGTATTTGATTCTTTATTAAATTAACAGGATTCTTCTTAGATACTGCTCCTGCTATGCTAAACATAACTAACATATATATGTAGTGCATAGCAAAAATACATAGGTATATCTTGATAAATAGTTTAATAATGGCAAAAACTTCACCAGTATATGACAACTCACAAATTATACCGAATATGTGTAGTGGTAATAATGGGATTATAAAATGTCTTAATATTCTTGTTACTATCATTTCAAAATCATTAAATAAATTAAAAGTTGTTTCACCTGTTTTTTTCTTTCTCATGTAACTTATTGTAATTCCAACCATAAATGAAAACACTATTGCTGCTGTAACATCTAGTACAGGCGAAAGTGGAATGGTAAAGTATGGTGAAACTACCATCATTTTATTAGATATTGTATCTTGTAAACTTTTAACTAATTCACTTGATACTAAGCTTGGATAAATATTTGATGCTACTGTGTATGAGAATAGTCCAGCTATAATAGTAGACACATATGAAATACCTGCTGTCAATGCTAAAAGTACACCCGCACCTTCAGACAATCTAGCAATCCCTATTACAACAAACCCTATAATCATAAAAGGAATAAAGAATGATAAAAAACTTCCAAAAAATGTACTGAAAGTTTTAAATACCCTTACAAAACCTAAAGGCACAAAAGTTCCAAGTAATATTCCTAGAAAGATTGCAATAATTAATCTAGGAACAAGTCCAAATTCAAGTTTTTTCATAAAAACCTCCAAATCGAAAAAAATATATTACTAAATTATACCCAGTTTTTAATTTTTTTCAATTCTTTTCTCACTTCTTGAGTAATTTTAAATATTCTTTTTGTTCTGGAGTAATACGTTTACTCTCACATGCTTTTTGTATTGTCATATTGTGAATTATTGTATCTAACCTATAATCTTTAATGTATTTTATACTATCATCCCATTTCTTTGCTAAAGCCGTTGCAAAAAACCACGCAACCATCATTTGAACATAATACTCTTTGCTATGAATAAAAGTTGGTATTTCTAAATACTCAGGCTTAAAATCATCATCAAGAAAGTAAGACATTAACATCTCAATTCCAAAACGACAAGTATATGTCTTTTCTGATAAAGACCATTCTTTGATTTTTTTCAAAAGTTTTGTCTTATTCTTCTTAAAAATCTTAGGCGACATAATATCACAAACAGCCCAATTATCTACAAAAGGCAAAAATTTATCTATTTCAGTAATACATATATCGTAGTCCTTCATTTCAGAAAGAATAAGTCCATGAAGCATATTTTCATCATAGTATTTATGTGGTAGTTCTTTTAAAAATTTAGATACTTCCTTTTCCTTTACAAGTCTTTTTGCAAGCTTTCTTACTTCCGGAACTCTAACACCTATAATACTCTTTCTAGAAATTCCTGGAATCAATTTTGACTGGAAATCTCCATATGAAATATCCTGTAATGAAAATAGTTCATCTTTAATATTCACTTCTTACACCTCTTATTTAATATTTTTATACTTTTTCCTATATATTAATCCAATACCTTCTTGTTGTAACATTCCCTCTTGGTAATATATTTTTCACTTTGTTTTCCAAAATTCCGCCATTATTTTCTATAACTTTTATTGATCCAATATTGTCATCATCACATGTAATCAAAACTTTATGTAGATTCAAAGTCTCTTTACAATATATAAGTGCCATAGAAAGCATTTTTGTTCCATAGCCCTTCATACATTCAGATTGTCTAATTTCGTACCCTATGTGGCCACCATAGTTAAGTAAAAAAGAATTTAATTCATGTCTAATATTAATTTCACCAATAAATTTTTTATTATCTATCAACCAAAATGTAGTAGATCTAACATAATTTATAGGTAAATTTATACCATGTTCCATATTATATGAACTTTCTATAATTGTCTCATAGTTTCTAAAACGTCTTTCTGCATACGGTCTAAAAATTTCATCTTCTTCATTTGCTTCTATATAACTTTGAATATATTTCTTATCTGGTCTAATTAATTTCATAAGCCCTCCTTTATTAATCATATTCCTTCACTCCACTTACAATACACCCATGAGGAACTAAAGAACTAAGTCAAAGTTCCCTAATATTAATTTTTATAACTACATTATCTTACTTTAACAACCACTCAATTATATCAATAGACTGAATTCCATCATATTCGTCATCAATAACTTTATCTAGAGTAATAACCATTTTTTTATAATTATTATGGATTTTTTGTAACGGTTTTAATTCTCTTTCTCTTACAGATTCATTTTTCATGCTTTCTGTTACTTGAACATACATTTTTTCATTTGCATTTGTGACAATAAAATCGACTTCTAAATTGTTAATTTTCCCAATTGCTACATCAAACCCTCGTCTTAACAAGTGAACTACCCATAGTCTAAAGCCTATGGGCTTCCTGCTTCGCTACCTTGTAACCTACTATCTCCACAGGCGTTAATTCGGGTAGTCCCTACCCTATATTTTTTTTATTACGCTATTTGTCTTAATCCTT
>NZ_JADBHL010000020.1:0-334 GCF_014892235.1 Sneathia sp. DSM 16631
GGTAATGCAACACTAACTGATGCACGAAATACTACAGCATCACCAATTGTAACTGAAAAATCATTAGGTGATCAAAAAATAAAATATGCAGCAAATAAGAAAACTCAGCAAGAAACTACATTAACAAATGGATTTAACTTTAGTGATGGAACTAATACAGAAGCTAAAGTTGAAGATAATGGAGTTGTTAAGTTTAATTTAAAAGATAAATTAACAGGAATAACATCAATAACATCAGGAGATAATAAAGCTAAAATAACATTAAATGATGATAATATAACTGTTAATAAGAAAATAACAGGACTTACAGCAGGAACTGCAGAAACAGATGCAA
>NZ_JADBHL010000020.1:432-9043 GCF_014892235.1 Sneathia sp. DSM 16631
ATAACATTAAATGATGATAATATAACTGTTAATAAGAAAATAACAGGACTTACAGCAGGAACTGCAGAAACAGATGCAATTAACAAGAAACAATTTGATGATGAATTAGGTAAGAAGTTAGATGTTACAACATATAATAATGATAAACAAAATTTTGTAACAAAGAATGAAATAACTAATAAATTAGAAGATGTAGAAATAAAATCAACTGATGGAAGCATAGAAGTAAATAAAGATAATAGTTCAACAGCTACAAAGAAAATAATAGATTTAAAAGTTAAAACAGATGGAAACATTAGTGAAACTGATGAAAAAGCAGTAAGTGGTAAGACAGTATATACATATTTAGGAGATTATGCTAAGAAAAATTTAGATAATATAACAGATGCTGGAAAGAAAGTAATAAAAGATTTAGTTAATGTTTCTAAAAATAAAATAGCTAATGATGAAAATATACTTGAAATTGATGGTGGAAAAGAAACTGATAATGAAGCAAAAGATTACAAATTAACAGTTAAAAAATCAAAGATACAAGAAATAGCAAAAGATGAAGCAAAGAAATTTGTAAGTGATTCAGTTTCAGTAAGTTCTAAAGATGGAGCTATTACTGTTGATACAGATAAAAATGGAAATAAAGTAGATTACAAGCTAACATTAAATCAAGATAAAATAAAAGAATTATCAGGAACAACAAATCTTGCAACAGAATATGCAAAAGTAGATGGATCAAATTTATCAAGTTTAACTGATGATAATAAAAAAGCATGGGCAACAGGAATAGGTACATCTAAAATTGAAGAAAATAAAGATTCTGAACAATTAGTAACAGATAAAGCAGTAAAAGAATATTTAACAACAGAAATAGGAAAAGTTAATAATACACTAGCAAATTCAACATTGAAATTAGCAAGTGGTACATCATCAAATACATTAAATATAAAAAATGAAACATTAGAAATAGCTGATGGAACAAATACAAAAGTACTATTAACAAAAGAAGGTACAAAAGCAATATTTAAAGTAAATGTTAGTTCAGACTTAAAGGGAATAACATCAATAGAAAAAGGAACAAATGGAACTAAGATAACATTAAATGATGATAATATAACTGTTAATAAGAAAATAACAGGACTTACAGCAGGAACTGCAGAAACAGATGCAATTAACAAGAAACAATTTGATGATGAATTAGGTAAGAAGTTAGATGTTACAACATATAATAATGATAAACAAAATTTTGTAACAAAGAATGAAATAACTAATAAATTAGAAGATGTAGAAATAAAATCAACTGATGGAAGCATAGAAGTAAATAAAGATAATAGTTCAACAGCTACAAAGAAAATAATAGATTTAAAAGTTAAAACAGATGGAAACATTAGTGAAACTGATGAAAAAGCAGTAAGTGGTAAGACAGTATATACATATTTAGGAGATTATGCTAAGAAAAATTTAGATAATATAACAGATGCTGGAAAGAAAGTAATAAAAGATTTAGTTAATGTTTCTAAAAATAAAATAGCTAATGATGAAAATATACTTGAAATTGATGGTGGAAAAGAAACTGATAATGAAGCAAAAGATTACAAATTAACAGTTAAAAAATCAAAGATACAAGAAATAGCAAAAGATGAAGCAAAGAAATTTGTAAGTGATTCAGTTTCAGTAAGTTCTAAAGATGGAGCTATTACTGTTGATACAGATAAAAATGGAAATAAAGTAGATTACAAGCTAACATTAAATCAAGATAAAATAAAAGAATTATCAGGAACAACAAATCTTGCAACAGAATATGCAAAAGTAGATGGATCAAATTTATCAAGTTTAACTGATGATAATAAAAAAGCATGGGCAACAGGAATAGGTACATCTAAAATTGAAGAAAATAAAGATTCTGAACAATTAGTAACAGATAAAGCAGTAAAAGAATATTTAACAACAGAAATAGGAAAAGTTAATAATATTATAGAAAATAAAACTATTGCATATAAAGCAAATAGCGATGATAAAACTAAAAAAGTAACTACATTAACAAATGGATTTGATTTCACATCTACTGATTTAGAAATAAAGGCTGAAGATAATGGAAAAGTTACATTTAACTTAACAGATAAAGTAAAGAATAGTCTAAATGGTAAAGGCAACGATGGAAGAGATGGGAAAGATGGAACTAATGGTGCAGGATCAAAAGGCTTAACAGGAAAAGATGGATTAAATGGAAAAGACCTAACAACTAAGGTAAATGCACTAAGAAATGGTGAAGCAGGAACAGTAGTCTATACAGATTCTAAAGGTAATAGATT
The DNA here is from genome assembly GCF_014892235.1 of Sneathia sp. DSM 16631. Taxonomy (NCBI): domain Bacteria; kingdom Fusobacteriati; phylum Fusobacteriota; class Fusobacteriia; order Fusobacteriales; family Leptotrichiaceae; genus Sneathia; species Sneathia sp. DSM 16631. The sequence continues at coordinate 2,736 of NZ_JADBHL010000020.1, forward strand.
AGTAAAAGCTAATGATGGTAAATACTATAAAGCAGAATATGTTGAAGATAATGGAGATTTAAAAGTAGGACATTCTCATGCAGATGAAGTTAAAGATATATCAGCAACATTAGTAAATCCAGATGGAACTACTGATAAACCAACTACAAAATTAAGGGTAGCAGATGGAAGAATAGCAAAAGATTCAAAAGATGCAATAAATGGTGGACAATTAAATAATCTAGGATATATGTTAGGCTTAGAAGTTAATGGAAAAAATACAGGATTTAAAGCACCAAAGATAACAGACTTAAAAGGTACAAATACTACACCAGCAAATATACTAGATGGACTTAATCAAACAAGAGAACAAATGAATAAAGGTCTAACATTTGAAGCAAACTACAATGCAGACCCTTATGGAACATCAAACGTAAATAGAATACTTGGAGGAACATTAAGCATTACAGCTAGTGGAGCAGAAAATGGAAAATATGCAGGTACAAATAATGCAAATTATACAGGAACAAACCTTGCAACTTATGTTAAAACAGATACTGAAGGTAAAAAGAAATTCTACATAGGAATGAAAGAAACACCAACATTCAAGAGTATTAATATAGGATCAAGTAGCTTTGGAAATAATCAAAAAGATTTAGGAACAGCAAATATATCTGCAGATGATAATGGATTAAAATTAGAACATAATAAGGCAAGTATAACAATATCAAAAGCAGATGATAAAACTTTAGATAAAGCTAAGATATCAGGTCTTAAAGACTTTGATGTAAATTCTTCAGATTATGGTAAAGAAAATTCTGGAATTGCAGCAACTCAAAAAGAAGTTAAAGATGTATTAAATAAGATAAATGCTAATGGTACAGAACAAGATAAGTTGAAGAATGGAACTTTAGGAACAGTAGTTTATACAGACAAAGATGGTAATAAGCTAATGAAAGATACTGATGGTAAATTCTATAAAGCAAAAGAAAATGGACAAAAAGAGGATAATGCTCAAGAAATCAAAAAAGAAAATATTATACTATCAACAGTAAATTCAGATGGTAAAACAACAGAACCTATTACATTGGGTAATGTAGCAAGTGCTTTAGGATTAAGCAAGGATAAAAAAGATAAGGATAATGAAATTCTTAATAAACTTGTTAATAAGGAAGCTAAAAAAGATGTGTATAATGATGCTGAACTTAACAAGGTAGTAACATTAAGAGATTTACAATTCTTAGCAAGTAAGGGTATAACTTTTGCAGGAAGTACAGGTACAGCTACTAAGTTTTTAGGTGATACTATTACTATTAACGGATCAAATTTAACAGATTTAACAAAAGATAATTTTGCTACTAAGTATGAAACAAAAAATATTGCAGTTAAGGTAGATAATACAAATGGTAATATTGAAGTAGGTCTAGCTAAAGAATTATCAAAAATTAATTCTATTACTTCTGAAGAAGATACAAATGATAAGACAAAGACAAAGATAACTTTATCAAAAGATGGAGCTACATTTGGAGTTGAAAAAGATGTTACTAGTGGTAATAATACAACAACACAACAAGTAGGTGTAAAAACTACAATAGGTAAGGATGGAATAAGTGTAACTAAACAAGGAGAACAAAACCCATCTGTATCAATAAAGGAATCATCAATAGACTTTGCAACAACAAGTGCTGATAATAAGACTGTAGGAACTGGAAGTATAACAGGGCTTAAAGATTTAGATGATAATTCTGATGGACATATGGCAGCAAATAAGAATTATGTTGATAAAAAGTTTGATGATGTAGCTAATAAAGTTGTTAATATTAATAAACAAGTTAACAAAAATATTAATGGTATCAAACAAAATAGTCAAGATATTAAATCATTAGGAGAACAAATTAAAACAGTTGAAAAATTAAGTAAAGCACCTATAAAATTTGGAACTAATAGTGGATATGTTGATAAAAAATTAGGTGATGCTATTAAAATAAAAGGTACTGGGACAGTAACAAAAAAATATGATGAAGAATATAATTCTAATAACATTGCAACTAAAACTGATGAAAAAGGTAATATCGTAATAGGTATATCTAAAGAATTAAAAGATATGAAATCATTTGAAACTGAACAAGATAAAACTACTGGTAATAGCTCTAAACTAGATCAAAATGGATTGACTATAACAGATAAAAATGGAACAAAAGAAAATCCAAGACATACTGTTGAAATTACTAAGGATAAAATAGTATTTAAGAAAGAATATAAAGATGGTACTAAGGATAATGTAGAAAATGGTATCGTTATTGATAATAAATCTAATACTATAACTGGAATTAAGACTAAAGATACCGATAAAGGTGATACAGTTGTTAGTAAACAATATGTTGATGATAAGCTTAATCAAAAACCATTTGGATACTTTGTAAAAAATACAGTATTTGGTAGTGACGGAAAAGAGTATTCAAAAGATACTGTAGAAGTAGATGGTAAAATATTCGAAGGTACAGATAAAGTTATAAAAGGTGAAGATAATAACTATTATAAGGAAAAAGATATAAAAGGTAGAAAATATGATAGTAAAACACATCTATGGTCTGGTGCAGATATACAACCTACACCTGTTGATGAAGCAAAACCACTAAATAGTACTAATTTAGTTAGAGGTAAAGATGGTAAGTTCTATAATCCTATAGATTTAGAAGATGCAATTTATGATAAAGATTCTAACAAATATAAGAAAAATGGAGCAGATGTTACAGGTGGTAAAGAAGCTAATGATGTTGTGATTAAAGCATTACCAAATATTAAACCTATGGCATTAAGTAATATTGGTGATGGTAGAATGATTGCTAACTCAACAGATGCAGTAAATGGTGGACAAGTATTTGAAGCACTTAAAGGTAAGTTAGATAAAGATGGTTCTAATATAGAACAAAAATCATTTGCAACTAATGCTTCTAAAGGTGCAGACTTATCTAAACCAGAAGATATATTAGTAACAGATAAACAAGTAAGTGAACATCTAAAGAATAATTACTATAACAAAACACAAGTTAATAATATGATAAGCACAATAGATAATAAGTCTACTGTAGCACTTGAAAAATCTGAATTAGCATTAGGTGGAGTAGCAAATGCTGTAGCAATGGCAAATCTAGTACAAGTAAATTCTTATTCTGACTATAGACATAATTTAAGTGCAGCATATGGATACTATGGAGGATCACATGCATTAGCAGTAGGATTTAGTGGAACTAATGAAGAACGTAACTTTGTATACAAATTAAGTGGTTCAGTAAATAATAAAGGTAATCTTGCATTAGGTGTTGGAGCTGGAGTTATGCTTGGTGATGTAGATGAACATAATATTAACAAATTAAATGTAAAAAAAGTAACTAAGAAATTAGAGTTTGCTAATGAAAAAATAGAAAAGTATGAAAAGCGTCAACAAGAAACAGATAAGAAAATAAAAGAACTAAGTGAATATAAAGAAAACTCAGAAAAACGTATTCAAGAATTAGAAAAGAAATTAGAACGTTTAATTAAAAATAAATAAGGATTAAATGTATATAATTTTATTTCAAACTATTAATAAAAAAGTGTCAAATTAAATTTTGGCACTTTTTTAGCAAAAAAATATTATATTTTTTATATTATTAGTATTTGTATTTAGTGAAGATAACGAATCAATTCTAGGTACTATAGAAAAAATGTTTCAATAGGGTCAAATGATAAAAATAGTACAAAGAAAAAGAAAATATAATTAAGACATCTACTGTTAATTCAATAACTTTTATAATAACAAGTAATGTTGAGTAGTTTAGGGAAGGTTCAATAGGAGTATACTCACTTTTAGAAAGAAAAGTGAGATATGTATATTTAGTGGATATAGATAATACAATTATTGAAGATATACATAAAATAGTTAATAAACATTAATATGTGGAAGATTAGATGTTGCAAGCTATTGCGAGTGTAATCTTTTTTTATGTTAAAAAAAAGTTAAATAAATTGTTGAAAAAGTCTTGAAAATAAATGGGGGGGGGTAATATTAGGTGGGAGGATGATGTAAATGAAAAAGAAGATATTTTTAATAATAGCTTTAATTGTAGGAATCGTTAGTTTTTCAAATGAAGAAGTTATAAAAAATGATGAAAGTTATAAAATAACAAAAGATGAAAAAGGTAACTATATAATTGTTCCTCAAAATGGAGCTAGTATAAAGGGTGATATAAAACGAATAGAACAAAAAATTGAAAAAGGTAATAATAATATAATTTACGGTAGAGTAAATTTAATTAAAGAAGGAGACGATAAAAACTTTTCATCAAGTGGCGAATCAGATAATAACTTCTTAAAAGGTGACGGTAATGAGATTAGTATGTCAAATCATTTAAATATTTTCGGTGATAGTAATAAAGTGTATGGAATGGATGATACTAATGTCTTTGGTGAACATAATACAATAAGAGTTGATAATAAAGAAGATGAAGAAAAAGTGTATCAAAAACTTACTAAAAATAATGTATTAGCATATGGTAATTACAATGGTATATATAATTCTAGAAATTCATATACATTTGGAAATAATAATGAAATTTATCGTTCATTTAATTCTCTAGCTATAGGTGAACAAAATGTTGTAAAAAGAACATATACAGAAAAAGATGAGTACATTCCACAAAATACTCCTGAAAGTGAATATTCATTTGCTTATGGATTTCATAATCAATTGATTGATAGTCAAAATAGTGAAGCATTTGGAGAAGACAATACTGTTAATAATAGTGCTTATTCATTTGCACAAGGATATGATAATAAAATAAACAATTCAAATTATTCATCAATAAATGGAGGTTCTTCAAAAATAGAAAATAGTGGAAATTCACATATACAAGGAAATTTAAATAAAATAGAAAAATCTGAAGGATCATCAATAAATGGAACGAAGTCTAATATAATAAGTAGTGGAAATTCATATATACAAGGATATAAATCAAATATTGAAAATGCAAGAAATAGTTCAATTATAGGTGGATATTTTAGTAGTGTAAATATGAATAATTCATTAGCATTAGGAGCATTTAGTACTACTAAAGAAATTAAAAATAAAGGATATTTAACAGATCAAGATACAAAAGGAGTTTATGCATTAGCTGTTGGTGGAGAATACAAGTATAATGATAAAAATGGGAAAGAACATGTTATTAAAGCAAAAAGAAGAATTCAAGGTCTAGCAGATGGTGCAGAAGATGATGAAGCGGTAACAGTTGCTCAATTAAAGAAAGTCCAAAAGAGTATAGAAAATAAAGGTGCAGATGAAGAATATATAAAAGATAATTACTACAATAAAACAGAAGTAGATAAAAAAATAGACTTCACAATAGGTGGAGTAGCAAATGCAGTAGCAATGGCAAACTTACCACAAGTAAGTGGAGATAGAAAGTTTAATTTAGCAACATCATATGGATACTATGGAGGTTCTCATGCAGTAGCAGTAGGCTTTAGTGGAACAAATGACAAGCAAAACTTCACATACAAATTAAGTGGAGCAGTTAATAGTAAGGGAAATCTTGCTTTCGGTATTGGAGCTGGAGTTATGATGGGTAGTGTTGATAATAAGGATAAGAGAATAGAAGAATTAACTAATGAAGTTAAAGAATTAAGAAAAGAAAATATGGATACTAAAGAAAACGTTAAAAAGCAAAATATTAAAATACAAAAATTAGAAGAGATTATAAATAAATTAATGAATAAATAATTGTATTAAAAATAATAGAGTGTACTGGTTTAAAATAATCCAGTACATTTTTTATTAATTAAATTTCTTTCAATAAAGTTAAAAAACACAATGTGCGATATATATAGATAAAAACTGCACTCTATTTAGCATATCTTTATGTGGTTAAAAAATAAACATACATTTAGTAAAAATCTTTTTTTTTTTTTTTTTTGGCTAAAATATACGTGAATACCATAGAATTATTAAAAAAGGAGATTTTTTTATGAAAAAAGCAATATTATTAACAAGCATAATAGCCAGCATGACAACAATGGCTAATGTTACTGGTTTCGTAGAAGGAAACGGTGAAGGCGAAGTAAGATTTAATAAAACATTAGAAGGTAAAACATTTGTTGACGGAGATATCAAGGATTTATCAGTTAAAGGAGAAGTAAAAGTTAATAAACTTACTTTAGGTGCAATATTAAAGAATAAAGATATTAAAGAAATATCTAAAGTTAAACCTTTAACATCTGAAATGTATACAGAAAACTTATTAGACAATTCAAGTGTATACGCTAAATATGAATTACCAGAATTTGCTGGAATT
>NZ_JADBHL010000021.1:0-6386 GCF_014892235.1 Sneathia sp. DSM 16631
TTATTAAATGACAAATTAGTTGTAAGCCCAGAAGGTAATGTAACTGCTAAATTTACTGATATATATGCTGGAATATGTAATCCAAGCTTAGTATTAGCACCAAAGGTTTCTGTATCATACAAACCAATGGACGCATTAAAAGTTGCAGGTTCAGTTGAAGTACCAGTTAACTTTGGATTAAATACATTAGGAGACTTCGGTTACCAAAGCACTGGTATTAAAGGTGCTTTAAACATGAGATATGAATGGAAATAAGCTAATATATAGTCGAAAAGAGGCGAAAGCCTCTTTTTTTTGTTATAGGTGTATATTTTTTGTAATTTTTTTTTAATTATTTCATCTTTTATTTAATATCATGTAAGGTAAACTTTATTATAAGGAGACAGATATGCTAGTAAATATGTTAACTATAAAAATTTTTGATTTAATTTGTGTAAATGAAATAACTGATTCTTATCATATTTTAAAAGTTTTAGATTTAAATGAAAGAAAATTTAGATATGAATTAGATATTTTATCAATGACTTTAAATAATCATAACTGGGGAGAAATTTATTTAAAGAATAAAAAAATATATTTTAAACTAAATGATACCCCAAACAATATTTTATCTTATTTGAATAAATGCTTGAAATTAAGTTCTATAGAAAGAATTAACTACATTTTTTTATGTCTAATTTCTGAAAATTTTATAAGTTTATCAAAAATAGCTAATGATTTATTTGTAACTAAAGCTACAATAAAAAAAGATTTAATAAAATTAAAAGATACTTTATATAATATCTCAATAAAATTTGATGGTCATTATTTTTTAGATGGAAATGAAATAGATGTAAGAAAAAAGGCATTTGAAACATTATCAACTGTAGTATTTGAGAACAAGAATAACAAGATGCCAGATTTAATAATTAAATCATATAATTTAGCACTTGATATTTATAATAAGTTAAATATTAATTATATGATAAATAATAATTTGGTATTTACATATATTTTAGTATTAATAGTCCGTATTAAAAACGGTAAAACCTTAAAAAAAGATATTGATAATGAAATAAGTAATATAAAACTATATAACGCTATTATAGTAGCATTTAGTGAACTTAACGTTAATAAATATGAAATAAATGCATTTTATAGATTTATAATAAATACAATTTCTAATTATGACAATATTATAACCGACAAATGGATAGAATTTAGAATCATAACTCGAAACTTCATAGATAATATGTCTATAGCAACAAACATTCCTTTTATACAAGATAAATTTTTATTAAAAGGACTTGAAAATCACATACCACAATCAATATATAGATGTAAAAAAAACATTAAATTAGGTGATCTTAATTACCTATTTGACGAATTTATGACTAATAAGCTAATTGAAGTTGTAAAAAAAGAAATAGAGTATATAGAAAATATTTTTCAAATAAAATTCAGTATAGAAGAAATCTTACTTTACGCAGTACATTTCGAAGCATCAATAGAAAGAAATAATAATAACTGTAAAAATTATAAAAAAGTATTATTACTTTGCGTAGGTGGTTATGGTACTACTAAGATATTAATCAATAAACTAACTAATAGATACAATTTTAATAAGATTGATATTATCTCTCTTATGCAATTAAAACAAATTGATATAAATGAATATGATATATTAATTTCAACTATTGATGTGGATAACATCGATTTTGGAAATAAAATTAAAATTTCACCATTCTTAACAAATAAGGAATTAAAGAAATTAGATTCTTTATTTGAGATAAAAAATAATAGTTTAAATTATGAAAATTTATTATTAAATCTAAAAGAAAATCATGACATTGATGTTATTCAAAGGCAAACACTAATAAATGAATTTAACACTCTTAAGTATGAGACAATTTCAATGAAATACTTTAATAATATAGAATTCTGTAAGATAAAATTTAATACATGGGAAGACACTATAAGATATGGCGTTTCAAAAATGGTTGAACTTGGCATTGTAAATGATGATTATGCAAATAAAATTATTGATACTATCAATGAATATGGATCATATATGATAATTACCAAAAATATTGCTCTACCTCATGCAAAGGTTGAAAATGAAAATTATAAAACTGGTGTATATATCATATATCTTAAGTACCCTATAATATTTCCTGGAAGAAAAAGGGTGAAATTATTGTTTTTTGTTCATATTAATTGCGATGATTCAAGGGAATTAATTGATAACATTTTACAAATAATCGATAATGGACAAGATTTAAATAAAATACAAAATGTAGAAGATTTAAAATCTTATTTATCATATAAATAGAAAGGTAGCAGTATGTTTAAAAAGGAATTAATTAATTTTAATATTCAAGCTAGAAATTGGGAGGATGCGTTAGAAAATACCTGTAATATATTAGAAAAAAACGGATATATTGAACATAAATATATCAATAAATTAATTAATATAACTAAGGAGATTGGTCCTTATTATATTATAACAAGCAATGTGGGTATACCACATTTAAGACCAGATGAAGGTGTAATTAAGTCTGGATTAGCATTCTTTAAATTAAGGAATAAAGTAGATTTTTTAGGAAATAAGATACAGTATTTAATCTATATTTTAGCTTTAAATTCAAATGAACATATAGATAAAATCCAATCAATTACATCTATATTAGAAGATAAAAATTTATTTGAATCATTAAATAACAATAAATTTAATATTGATGAATTTATAAAATATATTAACAATAAAGGAGATGTTAAATTATGAAAAGAGGTTTAGTTGTTTGTAGAACAGGTATGGGAAGTTCCATGATGCTAAGAATAAAATTAGAACAAGTTATATCTGAAAATAATTTAGATATAGATTTAGAACATGATGTTTTAAGTGCAATAACAAATTATGATGTAGATTTTGTTGTAACAATGAATGATCTTGTAGATCAAGTAAAAGATGATGTAAAAGCAGTTATAGGTATTGAAGATTTAATGAATAAAGAAGAATTAAAAGCCAAATTACTTGATTATCTAAATAAAAATCAATAGGAGGAATATTTTTATGGAATTTGTAAAAATTATAGTTTTTGACTTATTAGGGCAAGCAGCTATTTTAGTTGGGTTAATGTCTTTAATTGGGCTAATTTTACAAAAGAAACCTGCTACTAAAGTTATATCTGGTACTATTAAAACTATTGTAGGTTTTCTAATTTTTAGTGGTGGAGGTGCAATGGCTGTAAAAGCTCTTGATAGTTTCCAAAATCTTTTTCAAAAAGGATTTGGATTAGCTGGTGTTCTACCTTTAGCAGAAGCTGTAACAGCTCTTGCACAATCTAAGTTTGCAATTATTGTTTCACTAATAATGATTTTGGGATTTTTATTCAATTTAATTATTGCTAGATTCACAAGATTCAAATATATATTTTTAACTGGACAACATAACTTATATCTTGCAGCATTACTTACAGTTGTACTAAAAGCACTAAACTTATCTAATATAGTTACCATAGTAATAGGTGCAATCCTTTTAGGATTAGCAGCTGCAATTTATCCTGCTATAGCTCAACCGTATATGATAAAAGTTACAGGACATGATGAAATAGCTATGGGACACTATGTTACTCTAGCATATGCTTTATCAGGATTTTTAGGTAAATTTGTTGGTGATCCAAAAGAAAGTACCGAAAAGATAAAATTACCTGGTTGGTTATCAATCTTTAAAGATTATGTTGTTTCAGTAAGCATATCTATTTTAGTATTTTTCTATATTGCAACAATAGCAGCAGGTAAAGAATATGTTAGTACTCTTTCAGGAAATGTAAACTGGTTGATTTTCCCATTATTTCAATCATTAACATTCACGGCAGCCTTATATATTATAATAACAGGAGTTAGAATGTTTTTAGGAGAAATAATACCTGCATTCGTGGGAATTTCAGAAAAATTAATTCCTAATTCAAAACCTGCACTTGATTGCCCTGTTGTCTTTCAATATGCCCCAACTGCTACAGTTTTAGGATTTTTATCAGCCTACGTAGGAGGACTATTAACAATGGTTATACTAGCTTCTCTTGGTATGGTTGTCATAATCCCAGTTGCAATACCATATTTCTTCATTGGTGCAACAGCAGGTGTATTCGGAAATGCCACTGGTGGATGGAAAGGTTGCATACTAGGAGGTTTCGTTACAGGAATTTTAATTGCAGTAGGTCCCGCAGTAATTTACCCTATAATGAAAATAGTTGGGCTAAGTGGAACTACCTTCCCAGAAACAGACTTTGTTGCATTAGGACTAGTTGTATACTATGTAGGTAAAATTTTTGGTAGATAATGGGGGGGAAAAATATGTATAACAAAAACACTTTAATTGAACAATCAAAGATATTAAGAAAAGATATCATTGACTTAATTTTTTATGCTAAAGCTGGGCATCCAGGAGGTTCCTTATCTTGTATTGATATTTTAAATTATCTATATACATATGAAATAGATCTAAACAAGAATAACCGTTCAAGATTAGTCCTTTCAAAAGGACACGTTACACCTGCACTATATTCAATATTTTTAGAAAAAGGTGTTATACCTCGTGAATATATTACAACTTTTAGAAGAGTTAATTCAAAATTACAAGGTCATCCTGATAAAAAGAAAATAAGTCAAATTGATGCTAATACAGGTTTACTAGGTCAAGGTTTATCAATATCTGTTGGTATGGCTTTAGCAAAAAAATTAAATAAGGATGATAACTATGTGTATTGTATAATAGGTGATGGTGAAATGCATGAAGGTCAAATATGGGAAGCATTAATGTCAGCCTCACATTACAAACTAGATAATTTAATTGCAATACTTGACTATAACAAATTATCATCAAAAGGTGATGTTAATAAGGTAATGAATCTTGAACCTATATATGATAAAATAAAGGCTTTTGGTTTTAATGTTTTAAATATAAATGGACATAATTTTGATGAAATAAACGAAGCCATACTTACAGCAAAGAAAAAAAATTCAAAACCAACTTTCATAATAGCAAATACAACAAAAGGTAAGGGTGTATCATTTATGGAAAACAATCCAAAATGGCATAGTGGTGCTATAACAGAAGAACAAAGAGAAATTGCATATAGAGATATAGAAAGGGGAATACAATGAATTATGAAACTGTTTCACCAAGAGATTATATAGGTAAAATTTTGATAGATATTGCAACAAATAATAATAAAATTGTTGTTATTGATAGTGATCTATCAAGTTCTGTAACAACAAATAAATTCCAAGAAAAGTTCCCTGAAAGATTCTTTGAAATAGGAATAGCTGAACAAAATTCTCTAGGAATTACATCTGGACTTTCTTTAGAAGGTTTAATTCCATTTTATGTTAATTTTTCTATATTTTGCACAGGTACTGTTTGGACTCAATTAAGACAAGCCTGTTATGCAAAATTAAATATAAAGATTATAGGAACTCATCCTGGTATGGATGATGGTCCAGATGGTGCAACACACCATGCATTAGAAGATTTAGCACTAACCCGTGCATTACCAAATTTAACAATATTAAATCCAATAGATGTTAATGATTTAGAAGCAGCAATTAAAAAAGCTATTGAAATAAACGGACCTGTATATATACGATGTGCAAGAGATATAGTACCTGTAATACATAATACTCCTTTAAAAGATTATTCATCAGAAAGCGAAGTAATCTATGATGATGGAAATGATGGTGCTATAATTTTTGAAGGTACTGCTTGTAAGCAAGCACTTGATGGTTATTTACTATTAAAAGATTTAGGGTTTAAAAATAAATTAATCAGTATAAAACAAATTAAGCCATTAAACAAAGAATATCTTGTAAACATATTAAAAAAAGTTAAAAAAGTTGTTACAGTTGAAAATCATACGATTTATGGAGGTTTAGCAACAATAATTTCAGAAATAATTGCAGAATATAATTTAAATATTAAACTTGAAAAAGTAGGAGTTAATGATACATTTACTGAATCTGGTAAAACTATCGAAGTTAAAGAAAAGTATGGACTATCTGGAGAAAACGTAAAAAATATATATTTAAACTATAAAATCATTTAAGTGAGATTGAAAAATCTCACTTTTTTTAATAATTTTTTTAATTTTTTGTATTCCACTTTATAAAACAAATTTAAATCGTGACAACAAGAAATAAATATGAAGTTAAAAAACTAAATATTTTAAAATAGTACAAATATTCGTTACTAAAATCATGTTTTTCATTTTTAGTTAAATATTAAATTAGAAAAAAATTAAAAAATATATTCATATTTTTACTGTTTTTATATAAAATCTCGAGTTTGACAGTTTTTAAGGATATAAATAGGCTATAGACCAGTGTTTACTGTATCTATAGCCGTTTTT
>NZ_JADBHL010000022.1:0-5809 GCF_014892235.1 Sneathia sp. DSM 16631
AAAAACGGCTATAGATACAGTAAACACTGGTCTATAGCCTATTTATATCCTTAAAAACTGTCAAACTCGAGATTTTAGCCAAAAAAAAAAAAAAAAAGGACATTTTTATTAAATGTATGTTTATTTCTTAACCTAACTGGATACAGTATAATTAAAGGTTGAAATTCATTGATATATTTTAATTAATACTTTTTTAACTACACATCAAAAATATTAATTAAAAACATTATCTTTTTTTTAGATGGAGCTTCTTTCTTATTAAAGCAAAAAGACGATAGAATTTAATTTTCTACCGTCCTTAAATTACAAACAATTTTCTATTTATGGTTTTCATTTAAGAAGTCATCAATAATTTTTCTTGATTCGCTTTTCGCTTTATCATTACTTTCAGCTGTTCCTCCTATTGCAATTCTAATTTTTCCTAAATTTAAAACACCATTGCCAATAAATATATGCCCTGCTCCTTTATATGAATAAATCTTTGCCTTAGAGTTTTGTTCTTTTATTTTATTTGCCATGGCAAGACTATCCCACATTAAATCATCCTCACCTACAATCATTAATATATTTGCCTTAATATCTTTAACTGGTATTAATTTTTCTTGCCTTGTTGAGTCTTTTTCTATTGCACTGTTATATGTTTCTTTATAGCTAATAGGACTTTTAATAATCGCTGGACCAATAATATTTTTAAAAAATGATTTTAATGATGTTCTTCTTATATCTATATATGGAAGTTCCTTTCCTTTATATGTCCATGATGAACCATAATCTTTAAAATCTAAACCAGCAAAATTATATGATGAAGGTGATATTAAAATCAGATTATCTATTTCAGGATATTTGCTCGCTAAATTAAGGGCATATTCTGCACCTTTTGACGCTCCTAAAACACTTATCGGTTTATTGTCTTTTATATTTTTATTTATATAATTGATAACATCTTCAAATTGTTCTAAGGGAATTTTTCTCAAAGTATGTTTTTGATTTTTCATACCAAACATAAATAGAGCAAAGATTTCATAGCCTTCTTTTGCTAATATCTTAGCATTTTCAAAATTTGGACTTCCTTCAGAACCTCCAAAACAAATTACAAGACCCTTATGTAATTTTTTCTTAGGTACAAATCTAAATCCTTGCATTCTACCTTCATCTACATAAGTTACATCAACTCCATCAATATCTGTAGGATATAGGCTTATATTAGTAACATCCTTATAATATTTAGGTAAATTTAAAACACCAATTTCTTTATACTTATGATCATTATATATTCTAAGAATAAAAACTAAAGCTAGTAAAATAATAATAAATGAAAAGATTATAAAAAATATTTTCTTCATTTTATTCCCTCCCTTTAAAATATCATACAGCTTCTACCCCTAAATTTCAACCCTAAATGACATAGAATTTTATACAGTGTTATTGTCGTATTTTCTTTTTAGATCACCTTTAAGAACTGTCATCAGCATATAGATTCCCTGCTCTGTAAAGACATAAGGATTGTACTTAATATTACTACCTCGTCCTGTGCCTCTGTTCAAGGTGAAATTTTTGCACCTTGAAAGTTCTTCAACTTCATAAGTTGTCAACCTAAACATAAAATCTTCGCCTTCAAACTTCTCGATATTGTTTTTGACTTGCCTGTTGAAATTTTTAGTTTCATACCCATAAATATCTGCTAGTTCAAAGTCAAGCATTACTTTCTGTCCCCTTATGATATAAATTTTTTCTGCAAGGGATTCCTGATTTACAAGCATAATTTCGTCTTTTTTATCCATCTTTTCCATTTCCTTTCTCAAATTTCCAAATCTTAGCTTATCAACATTAAGGTTATGTCCTGAAGATGTATTTTCTTTTATCTTGTCCGTAATGATGACTATTTCCTGTTCTGTATTTTTAAGTTTTTTGCTTAAATCTTCTTTCTTTGATAAATATGCTTCTTTATCTATTTCGTCCTGTTTATGCCTTTCATAAATCTGCATTTTGGAAACCTGAATCTTTTACTTTTCCGCTTCCAGTCTTTTCTTCCTGTCAAGCAGGATTTTACAAATGCTTTCCATAACTTTATACTCAATCTTTCTTGTCTGCTCTTTTTAAAGAAAGCTCTCTGTATAAAGTTTAATCTCTTTTGAAACGATATCTTCCAATGTTTCTGCTTTTATCTTCCCTTTCAAGCAACCATAATCCATTGCTATATATCTATATGGACAACAATACCCATCTGTTTTTCCATAATTAACTGTATAGGTCATTTTATGATGACACTTACCACCCTAAATTTCAACCCTAAATGACATAGAATTTTATACAGTATTATTGTCATATTTTCTTTTTAGGCGGAGCTTCTTTTAAATTATCTTACACTAATTCCATAAAATATGGCTAAACTTGGATTTGAATTATCCAACATAGCTTTAATCCCATATTTAGCCCTCATATTACTAGATAAATCTTGTTCTCTATAGACTTTAAGAGATACATTTGTACCTACTTTTGATATTTTTCTATTCTTTAAAATACTAGTACTTAAACTTAATTCTAAGTTTGTGTCCTCTATTTTCTTATCCATAACCGTTCCTAGCTCAACTATACAAGCATCGTTAAACGGATATACTTTTAAATCTATATACGGTTTAATTAATCCCATATATTTCACATTTAAATTGTAATATCCCCGTGTCTTATACCCCACTGCATTAGTAATTGCTAACTTATCTATATTGGTTGTATAACCAATATATCCACTTAGAATACTCCTCTGCTTATACGTATCTAATTCAATCCCTAATACAGCATTTTCTTTTTCAAATTTAACTGAATTTTTAAGTATATGTTCTGTTTTACCTATCTTTTTATTAAAATACAACGTTGTATCAACTGAAAGTTCACCAAAACATAGTATCGGTAAAACAGCAATAATTATCATCAATAATTTTTTCCTCATAAATTCTCTACCTTCCCGCCCCGCCTAAAAATTAACATATTGTAGAAGAGAATTTATGAGAAATCAAGTGTACTAAAAAAAAGATTAACCCCTACCAAGGTTAATCTTTAAAAAATTTATTCAATTATTTCCATGAATATTTGATGTTTAATTCAGTCTTAACATCTAGACCTTTGTATTCAAGAGATTTGTCAGCTTTTTCACCAAATTTAACTGGTAATTCAACCTTATTATTAACTTCTAATCCTTCTACTGGTTTGTATACTAATGAAGCACTTGGTTTAAGTTCTAATGACTTAGTACTTACAACCTTGTTGTTATCTTTCTTAATATTATCGAAGTTAGCACTTAAGCTTACTCCACCTTTTAATTCTAACTTATCAGTTGCTTTGTAAACAGCATTTACTTCTGGTTTTAATGTAACAAAACCGTTTACTAACTTAGGTGTTCCATAATTCTTAAGTACAGCTGAACTTACTGTGAATTCAGGACTTACAGTTAATTTAGAATCAACAGTATAATCGTATTTAGCACCTAATTTAACTGCATAAACTCCTCTATTTTTAATAGTCTTAGTTGTATTAGTCTTAACAACTTTAACATCAGATAATAGTACATTACCAGTTAATGTTAATTTGTTGTTTAATAATGCATATTTAGCATCTAATGATGTACCAAACATAATTAAGTGTCCATTTTCAACAACTTTATTACTTCTAGCATCATATTTTCTGTATCCTTCAGTATAGTCTACAAATGGGTTAGCTGATAATGTTAATCCTTTAACACCTGTATATGTTAATTTAACATCTGCATATTCTCTGTGTAAACCAGTTACTGTTCTAATCCATTTTGCACCTTGGAATTTATCTAAGTAATCATTTATTTTAACTCCACCTAAAACAACATCATGTTTGTTATCTCCTTCATCTTTCTTAATGAAGTCAGTATATGTTTTATTTGTGAATTCAGAAACATTAACTTTAAATCCTGCTTTACCTTCAACAGCGAAGTCTTTAATAGCATCATATTTTGCAGATACTTCACCTTTAACATAATTTACAGCTTCTGCAGCTTTTTGATCTTTTTTAAGTTCTCTGTAGTCATGTTTAATTTCAACATTTGCTTTTACATCTTTTAATCCTTTAACGAATACGTCTTTATCTTTTTCACTTTCTACAAATACTTTGTGAGTTGATTTAACATCTTTTCCGTAATTAACAGTATTAGTTGCTGATTTTGCAAATGGGAATTTAGTCTTTGAGTTTAAACCAAATGTTAATGCATCATATTTGTAGCTTGCTTGTCCTTCAAGTTCTGCTGATCCACCAAATTCAAATTTAGTTTCTTCTTTTTGACCATTTTTAACAGTTTTTGCAAATTCAGGTTCAACTGTTGCTTTTACGAATGATTTAACACCCTTTATTTCTGGTAATTCATATTTAGCAAAAACCTTAGAGTGGTTTAAGAAGTTTTCAGCTTTAGCTTCTCCTAATTTAATATCTTTAGCTTTGAATTCTCCACCAAAGCTTAAACCAGAACCTTTAACTTTAACTTCAGTTTCAACAAAAGTTTCAGGAACTTTGAATTTATTAGTTGAAACTTTTTTAGCTTGATCATAAGTAGAATTTATTTCTCCTTTGAATTTGTAATTAACATGACCTTCAGTTGCAGCTAATGTAGTTATAGATGCAACAAGGCTTGCTAATAATATTGTTTTTTTCATAATATCTCTCCTCTTATCAAAAATTTAATATATTTATATAGTAGTCAAGTATATTGTAGCTATATATACAAGAAATGAAAGAGGTTTTTATTTTTATTTAAAATAGTTTTTTAACCTAACTATTATTTATCTATATTATTCATATATTTTATACGTCTACAACTTAACTACACTTTATTAACCAAAAACAAAATTTTTTTAGAACAAAAAAATTTATCGCCTGTAGCCCCTTTATACAATATAAAAATTAAGGGTAACAAATATAAAGCATAAAGTGGTCAAATTTCTCATTAATGTATTTTTTTCTGAAATTAAGTATAATAAGCAGATATATTGAATAAATACTGTGTATTTAGCGTTTTTTTAATAATACGGCACGCAAAGAAAAAGATATATCATATTTTTTTAAATTAGCATAATGTCAAATATTAATCGTAGCTTATTTAAAAAAAATACAAAAAATATATGTAGCACACTAATATATTCTACTTTTATCACACAAAAGTGATATATGGCTTAAAAATGTTTGAATACTAAAAATACAAAATACGTTTAAAATTCAGCTTAAAAAAATTAGAGCCCAAAAGCACATAAAATACTCGAAACTTTTTTTAAAGTGATAAAAAAATATATTAAGTTAAAAAAATGGTAGTCATAAAATGCGTTTATATAAAAGAATAGTTTGTATGTGAAATATTTCAGTTAAGTATTAAACACTTGTTTTCTATTTTTTCTCTTTTTTATTTAACTTTTTTGGCTATAATATACTTGACTACTATAGAAATATTAAAAAAAAGGAGAAAACAATTATGAAAAAAACAATATTATTAGCAGGAATAATAGCTAGTATGACAACAATGGCTAATGTTACTGGTTTCGTAGAAGGAAACGGTGAAGGCGAAGTAAGATTTAACAAAACATTAGATGGTAAAACATTTGTTGATGGAGATATCAAAGATTTATCAGTTAAAGGTGAAGTAAAAGTTAATAAACTTACTTTAGGTGCAGTATTAAAGAATAAAGATATTAAAGCAATATCTAAAGTTAACCCTTTAACAACTGAAATGTATACAGAAAACTTATTAGACAATTCAAGTGTATACGCTAAATATGAATTACCAGAATTTGCTGGAATT
>NZ_JADBHL010000023.1:0-5725 GCF_014892235.1 Sneathia sp. DSM 16631
GGTTTTTTTTTTTTTTTTTTTTTTTTTTTTTTTTTCACCCATGTAAAGTATCTTTGTATTTAGATAAAAAAAGTTAATAGTGATAAGGTGAAAAAACATGATTTTATCTAATTAAAATGTTTAGTATGAAAAATATATCTGACATTTTAAAAAATATATAAGTAGATATTTAAAAAAAATACGGATAAAAAAAGTTAGAAATTAAATTTGAAAAATAAATTTCAACTTTATTTAACAAAAAAATTTGCAAAAATGCGGGGGGGGGGTATAATATTAGTGATAATCAAATGACTTGGAGGTTGTGTATGAAACATTTAGAATTAAAGGAATTAACAAGGTATTTAAAGAAGAATTTAAAGAAAAAAGTCTCAATAACAAAGGCTTTAGTAATTTCGTATATCTTAACAGGATTAGTTGGTATTCAATCTATGGCTGAATATGATATTAAAGAAGATGGAGATTATGTTATTCGTGTGAATGAACATCATGTTTGGTTAGGGAAGGGTCATAAATTTTTAAGACATAATAACCCTGATGCTGAATATGTCCTTATAGGTAAAAATTTGGAAGGAGATTTGTGGTCAGTTTCTACAGGTATTTCAAATGTTACTACTCAAAATTCAATAACTTATGGTATTGGACTTAGAAATACTGGACTATATTCTAGTTTAATAGGTAGAGATAGTAGTATTGAAGGTGGTAATGTTAACTGGACTCTAGCATATGGGCGTGCATTAAAGGCATCTAATACTGTAAATGGAGTTTTAATGGTGAATGAAGGGAAAATAACGAATGGTTCAAATTCTGTTATTTTTGGTTCAAAATTAAATGATATATCTGCACAAAACGGAGTTGTTATAGGTAAAAAAGTTGAAGCTGTTAATACTAATGGTGCTGTAATTATTGGATCAGATGATTCTGGTTATAAATCAGGGTTTGGTAGTACGTGGCAAAGTACTAAAGGTGAAGGTAAGGCAGTAACCGCTATAGGAGCTCATTCACAAGCTTTAGCAGATGCAGCGACTGCTGTGGGTACTAGAGCTAAAGCTTCAGGTAAAGAATCTGCAGCCTTTGGTTCTAATGCACAAGCTGCTGCATTTAGAACTGTATCTATAGGAGATAGAGCTCAAGCTACTTTAGAAAATTCAGTAGCATTAGGTAGTGGATCTAAAACTAGTGCTTCGAATAAAGAGGCATATTTAGTTGGAAAAGGTGAAGTTACAGGGGATGCTGTAAATAGAGTTTTAGCAATAGGTAATAGAAGAATACAAGGTGTAAGTGCAGGTGGAGAAGATACAGATGCTGTTAATGTCGCACAATTAAAAGCTGCATTAAGTAAAAAGATTAGTTTTGTTCCTGTATATGCTACACCTAATAATCCAGAAAAAAATGAAGTTGGTTTGGATGGAAGTATAAAGATTGGTGTTGCTTCTTGGGATCAAACAGATAGTGCTAATAACAAAGAAAGATTTGTTGGTGAAAATTTATCAACAACATCAACTAAAGATGGAATAATGATAGGGTTAAAAGAAAGTCCTAAATTTAAATCTTTAAAATTAGGGGATAACGGAGAGGTTTCTTTAAGTGTTTCAGATGAAAATTTATTGTTAAATAGTAAAAAGATTGCTGGTTTAGCAAAAGCAACTTCAGATAATGAAGCCGTAAATTTATCACAATTAAAAACAGGTGAAGATATAGATGTAAGTAAGTGGACAGAAAAGTTAGAATTAAAAAATCTTGAATTAAACTTATTAGGTAATATAGGAAGTGCGCAAAAAACTACGTTAGCTCAAGGTATACATTACACATCACCTATACTTAAAATTGAAGCAAAACAAGATGGAGTAGTACATTTTGAATTAAGTGCAGATGGAGAAAACAAGATAAAGCAATTAAGTAAAGATAGTATAAGTTTAAAAGCAAAAGAAAATGATCCAATAAAAGTTGAAGAAAATAATGGAGCATATACTTTAAGTCTAGAAAAAGATAAATTAAAAAATTTGGTTGAAACACAAAATTTAGCAGGAAAAGATTTAGATAATTTAACAGATAAGGCTAAAGGGAATATTAAAAAATTATTAGAAGTTAAAGGTGATAAGGAGATTAAGGTAGCAAAGTCTACTGATGGAGATAAAGATGTATACACTGTAAGTCTAGATGATACACTTAAAGAAAAAATTAATAAAATAGGTAGTGGTACTGTAGCTGATAATAACAAAGGATTAGTTACAGGTGGTCAAGTTAATCAAGCTATAACTAATGCAAAAAATGAATTAATAAATAAAGGAATTCAATTTTCTGGTGATTCTGGTGATAAAATAACTACAAAATTAGGAGAAGAAATAAAGTTTCAAGGTGGAAAGACTTCAGATTTAACTGATAATAACATTGGTGTAATAAATGAAAATGGTATAATGAAAGTTAAACTTTCTAATACTATAACTGGTCTTAAAACAATTAATTTAGGAGATGTTAAACTTTCTGATGAAGGTCTAGATGTTGGAAATCATAAGATAACTAAGCTATCTGATGGTACAGAGGATAGTGACGCTGTTAATTATAAACAATTAAAAGATGTTTTAAATAAGAAATTAAACAAGACAGTAATTAATTTGCAAGCTGATTCACCTATGGTTATTGCTGTGAAAAATGATGATGGTACATTAGAAAAAGTTGTAAAAGATCCTAGTGATAATAATTACTACAGGATATCAGATATGGAAGGAACAAAGCATAAAGAAGGTGCTACTTCAGTTTCAAAAGCTAATGGCAATGAATTTGTAATAAGCACAATAGATGAAGATGGTGGATTATCAGCAGACAAATCAATTAAGATAACAAAAGTTAAAGATGGTGATATATCAGAAAAAAGTACTGATGCAATTAATGGTAGCCAATTAGCAAAAATTTTAGGTGTAGATGGAACAACATACAAGATGGGGGCTGACGGTAAAATTGTTAAAGCTGATGGTACACCAGTGTATAATGCAATTAAAGGTAATTCAAGTACAACACCAACTAGTGCATTAGAAGCAACTAATGCAATAATTGATGCAATTAATAAAGGATTTAAAGTTAAAGCAGATGGAAGTGAAACAAAAGATAAGAATTTAGGTGATACTATAACACTTATCCATGGTGAAGATGAAAAAGATGGATATAGCGGTAAAAATTTAAGAACATATTTGACAAATAATGGAGAATTTGCCCTATTATTCAATACAAACCCTGTATTTAAAGAAGTTACAGTTGGTGATGATACAAATGGTAAAACTGTTTTAAGTAAAGATGGTTTAACTATTAAGGGTAGCGATGGAAAAGAAGGAAAAATCACCATAGATGATAAAGGTAAATTAGCAATTAAAAATGGTAATAAAACTTCAACTTTAGTAACAGAAGAAAGTGCAAAACAAAAACTTAAATTAAGCTACAAAGTCAATAATGAAACTAACGGTAAATCTACTAGTCTTGAACAAGGATTAACATTTAAGAGTGATGGAACAGATATACAAATTTCATCTGAAGATAATGGAATCATTAAATTTAATATAGATAAGGCAAGTGCTGTAGATGATGCTAATAAGGATAAGTTAGTAACAGCAGGTGTAATAAAGAAATATGTAGATGAAAAAGCAAAAGAACAACAAGAAAGTGGAAACAAAGTTACAGGTGATAATTCTGATGGTACAGCTAAAGATATCAATGATGGATTAAATGGAAAGACACTAACTGAAAAGATAAATGCACTAAGAAATGGTGAAGCAGGACCTATGGTATATACTGATAAAGATGGAAAAAAGTTGAAAAGAGGTTCTGATGGTAAACTATATAACCCTGATGATTTAAATGATGATGGAACTGTAAAACAAGGTAAAACTCCAGTAGAAAATGTAGAATTAAAATTAAATGGTGATAATCCTGTTGCTTTAAATAATGTAGCTAATGCAGTTGATAAGGTAAGTGATTTAACAGGTGACGGCAATTTAAGTGATGGTAATAAGGCGGTTAATAAGAATGATTTACAAAAAGTTGTAAAAGCTGGTTTAAATATTAAAGGAAATAAAGGTGAAACACATCAAAATTTAGGCTCTACTTTAACTATACAAGGAAAAGAAAATGAAACATTTGATGAACAAAAGCATTCTTCTGATAATTTAGTAACAAAAGTTGAAGAAGGTAAAGTTACTATAGCCATGAAGAAAAATCCAGAATTTGAAAGTGTAAAATTAGGTGAAATAGAACTTAAACCTAATGAAAATGGTACATTAAAATTATCAAACGGCAATGAAAATGTAAGTTTGACAGGAATAAAAGCTGGAGAAATAAAGAAAGATTCAAGCGATGCAATAAATGGAGATCAATTAAGTAAAATACTTAATAACTTAGGTGTAGATAAAGATGGTAATTTATTAAAAGATTCTACAAATGTATTAAAACCTTTAATTGATGAAAAAGGAGTAAAACAAACAGATAAGCCAAGTACATTAACAGAAGGAATTAATAATATTGTGGATACTATGAATAAAGGATTAAAATTTAATGCTGATAATAATGTTGAGACAACACAATATTTAGGTTCAACAATAGAAATCGTAAAAATGGGAGAAAAGCCTGTGGAAGGTTATAGCGGTAATAATATTGTGACTAATGTTTCTTCTCCTGAAAACGGAAAAGTAAAATTTGAAATAGGTATGAGTGAAAAGCCAGAATTTAAGGAAATACAATTGAGTCAAGGTGAAGGTAAAAATAAAAAAACTATTACTTTAAGTCCTACAGATAAAGGTGAAATAAAAGTTAAAAGTGGTAATAGTACAAAAACACTTGTTACTTCAGATAATATATCACAATATACTCCTATAGAATATGTAGATGAAATAGGAAAACCATTGATTAAAAAAGAGGATGGATACTATAAACAATCATTGGATGATAGTGGTAATACAGTAGAGACTAAATATAATGGTAGTGTAGATGATCCATTTAGAGTTGGTATAAAAGATCCTAATGGAAATTCTAGTGGTATTGTTTTAACAAATCTAGCACCAGGTAAAATTGAAGCAGGTTCAAAGGATGCAGTTACAGGTGGGCAATTAGTAGCTAAGATGAATCAAATTAAAGATGAATTTAAAGGACAAATGGAAAATATTGATAAAAAATCTGATTTAGCTCTAGGTGGTGTTGCAAATGTAGTAGCTATGGCAAACTTGTTGCAAGTAAATTCATATTCAGATTATAGACATAATATATCAGCAGCTTATGGTTACTATGGACGTCAACACGCATTGGCTATAGGATTTAGTGGAGTTAGTGAAAACAGAAGAGTAAATTACAGAATAAGTGGTTCAGTAAACACACAAGGTAATCTAGCGTTTGGTGGAGGAATTGGAGTTATGTTAGGTAACAAGGAAGAAAGATATACAGATAAATTAGAAAAACTAAACGTAGCTAAACTTCACGATAGAATAGATGAATTAGAAAAAGATAAGATATCTGATAGAAAAGAAATTGAAAACTTGAAGAGAGAAAATCAAGAAATCAAAGAAATGTTAAAGAAGATATTGAAAAAGTAAAATGTAAGATCTCCCAGTAAAAATGGGGGATCTTTTAAAAAAAACAAAAAAAAGAAAAAAAGTTATTGACAAAGGTGCTTAAATTTGGTAATATAGTGATTGTCAATAAAGACAAGGACAATGGAAGAAAAAAATAGCAAACAAGATGTTAAGAA
>NZ_JADBHL010000024.1:0-4811 GCF_014892235.1 Sneathia sp. DSM 16631
AAACTTGGCAGTTACCAATCTTCCCCATTACTGAGTATTGTAGGCGTTTACAGGCTTAACTTCTAGGTTCGGTATGTTTCTAGGTGTACCTCTGTAGCTTACCACCAAGCTTTCTTAGGACAATTAGAAATAAATAGTAGTAGTAAAAAAGAATTTTTTCCTGTAAAGCTTTCGGATTATTAGTACTGGTCTGCTGAATATATCTCTATACTTACACACCCAGCCTATCTACCATATGTTCTCTATGGATCCTAATAGAATATTCATCTCAAAGTGGGCTTCTCACTTAGATGCTTTCAGCGATTATCCCTTCCAAACGTGACTACCCAGCCATGCATCTGGCGATACAACTGGTACATCAGAGGTTTGTCCATCCCGGTCCTCTCGTACTAAGGACAGATCTTTTCAATATTCTTACGCCTGCAGTGGATAGGGACCGAACTGTCTCACGACGTTCTGAACCCAGCTCGCGTGCCTCTTTAATGGGCGAACAGCCCAACCCTTGGGACCTTCTACAGCCCCAGGATGAGACGAGCCGACATCGAGGTGCCAAACACTTCCGTCGATATGGACTCTTGGGAAGTATCAGCCTGTTATCCCCGGGGTAGCTTTTATCCGTTGAGCGATGGCCTTTCCATTCAGTACCACCGGATCACTAAGTCCTACTTTCGTACCTGCTCGACCCGTCAGTCTCGCAGTCAAGCTCCCTTCTGCCTTTACACTCTTCGGTTGATTTCCATCCAACCTGAGGGAACCTTTGAACACCTCCGTTACTCTTTTGGAGGTGACCGCCCCAGTCAAACTGCCCATCTAACACTGTCTTACTTTCATAATTAGAATTTCAACAATCTATGGTTGGTATTCCACCAGTGACTCCTTACATACTTGCGTACATATATCTTCGTCTCCCAACTATCCTATACACACATTGCCAAAACCCAATGTCAAACTACAGTTAAGCTCCACGGGGTCTTTCCGTCCTACTGCAGGTAAGCGGTATCTTCACCGCTATTACAACTTCACCAGGCCTCCAGCCAAGACAGCTCCCAAATCATTGCACCATTCGTGCAGGTCAGAACTTACCTGACAAGGAATTTCGCTACCTTAGGACCGTTATAGTTACGGCCGCCGTTCACTGGGGCTTCAATTCGAGACTCTCATCCCTCCTCTTAACCTTCCAGCACTGGGCAGGTGTCAGCCCATATACGTCGCCTTTCGGCTTAGCATAGACCTGTGTTTTTGGTAAACAGTTGCTTGGGACTCTTCACTGCGGCCTATTTTAGCTTAAAGTTTTTCTCTTCTCACCTAATAGGCACCCCTTCTCCCGAAGTTACGGGGCTATTTTGCAGAGTTCCTTAGCTAGAGTTAGCCTGTCGGCCTCGGGTTTCTCACCCTGTCCACCTGTGTCGGTTTGCAGTACGGGCACTTATTCTCCTTGGTAGAAGTTTTTCTCGGCAGTGTAGGATTTGCGACTTATACACGTTACATGTACTTACTCATCAGTCATCATGTTTAGATATACGGTTTTGCCTATATATCCACACTTCCTCCTTAAAATGGCATCCGTTAGCCATCTCGCATACCTTCCTGCGTCACTCCATTCCTTCAAACGTTAAATAAGTGGTATAGGAATATTAACCTATTTTCCATTCGCCTTAGCATCTCTGCCATAGCTTAGGTCCCGACTCACCCATGGTTGACAAACATTGCCATGGAATCCTTGGACTTCCGGCCAGAAGGATTCTCACCTTCTTTCTCGCTACTCATTCCTGCATTCTCACTTCTGATACCTCCAGATCGTCTTTCAACTCTCCTTCTACGGCCTACAGAACGCTCTCCTACCAACATACCTATCGGTATATTACAAAGCTTCGGTTTATGTCTTAGCCCCGTTAAATCTTCGGCGCAGATACTCTCGACCAGTGAGCTATTACGCACTCTTTAAAGGTTTGGCTGCTTCTAAGCCAACCTCCTGGTTGTTTAGGAATATCCACCTCCTTTCCCACTTAGACATAATTGGGGACCTTAGCTGTTGTTCTGGGTTCTTTCCCTCTCGTCCACGGACCTTGTCATCCATAGACTCACTCCTAATTATTAATATATGGTATTCGTAGTTTGCTTGACTTCAGTAAGCTATATGCCCCCTAGGTCATACAGTGCTCTACCCCCACATATCTTCTATTAAGGCTGCACCTAAATGCATTTCGGAGAGAACGAGCTATCTCCTAGTTCGATTGGCTTTTCACCCCTAGACCTATCTCATCTCCCAACATTTCAACGGCGGTGAGTTCAGTCCTCCACTGGGTCTTACCCCAGCTTCAACTTGGACAGGCCTAGATCACTAGGTTTCGCGTCTATAACATACGACTATCGCCCTCTTAAGACTCGGTTTCCCTTCGGCTCCGCTTCCTTAACCTCGCCATATATCATAACTCGCAGGATGATTAACCAAAATCCACGCAGTCACATATTTCTATGCTCCTACCGCTTGTAAGCATACGGTTTCAAATTCTATTTCACTCCCTTACTCAGGGTTCTTTTCACCTTTCCCTCACGGTACTCTGCACTATCGGTTAGTAAAAGTATTTAGCCTTATGAGATATGGTCCTCACTGATTCACACCAAATTCCTCGTGCTTGATGCTACTCGGGTAATATTCGTAACTCGTATATTGTTCGTTCTACAGGACTATCACCTTCTTTGGTTTAGCTTTCCAACTAATTCCTCTTCTTTTATACTCGCTACTGATATATAGAGTTCTATCTGAATATCCCCTCTACCCCATAATAGAAACGTCCTCCAACTTTTACTCTACTATGGTTTAGGCTCTTTCCCGTTCGCTCGCCGCTACTTGGAAAATCGTTTTTACTTTCTTTTCCTCCTGTTACTTAGATGTTTCAGTTCACAGGCTTACCTTCTTCACGTATATTCTCCTAATATACAGGTTTCCCCATTCGGATATCTCGGGATCTCTGATTATGTGCATCTCCCCCAAGCTTTTCGCAGCTTATCACGTCCTTCTTCGGCTTTTACTACCTAGGCATCCTCCGTACGCCCTTATTTAGCTTCTCATTCTAACTCTTTTTTTAAGTTGTAATTCTTTTTTACCTACTATTCATTTCTCATTGTCCTAATTTCTAACATGAAAGTTAGCAAACAAGTGTTACTTGTCTTTTTCTCCTTAGAAAGGAGGTGATCCATCCGCACCTTCCGGTACGGATACCTTGTTACGACTTCACCCCAATCACTATCCACACCTTCAGTACCTCCCTCCTTACGGTTAGGCCGGTAATTTCAGGTGCAAACAACTCTCGTGGTGTGACGGGCGGTGTGTACAAGGCCCGAGAACGTATTCACCGTGACATTGCTGATTCACGATTACTAGTGATTCCAACTTCATGAAGTCGAGTTGCAGACTTCAATCCGAACTAAGAATAGCTTTTTAAGTTTCGCCATGTATCGCTACAAAGCTTCTCTTTGTACTACCCATTGTAGCACGTGTGTAGCCCAGATCATAAGGGGCATGATGACTTGACGTCATCCCCACCTTCCTCCTACTCTTCGTAGGCAGTTTCATTAGAGTCCCCAACTTAATGATGGCAACTAATGATAGGGGTTTCGCTCGTTGCGGGACTTAACCCAACATCTCACAACACGAGCTGTCGACAGCCATGCACCACCTGTCTCTCGGTTCCCGAAGGCACAAGTATACTTCTATACTCTCCCGAGGATGTCAAGATCTGGTAAGGTTCCTCGCGTTGCGTCGAATTAAACCACATGCTCCACCACTTGTGCGGGCCCCCGTCAATTCCTTTGAGTTTCATTCTTGCGAACGTACTCCCCAGGCGGATCACTTATCGCTTTTGCTTCGGCACAGAGACTTCGCATCCCCACACCCAGTGATCATCGTTTACAGCTAGGACTACCAGGGTATCTAATCCTGTTTGCTCCCCTAGCTTTCGCACTTCAGCGTCAGTTTCTGTCCAGTGAGTTATCTTCATCATCGGCATTCCTACACATATCTACGAATTTCACCTCTACTCGTGTAGTTCCACCCACCTTTCCAGTACTCTAGTTCAACAGTTTTGTAGGCAAGCCTATGGTTGAGCCACAGGTTTTCACCTTCAACTTGTCTTACCGCCTAGATGCCCTTTAAGCCCAATAATTCCGGATAACGCTCGCAACATACGTATTACCGCGGCTGCTGGCACGTATTTAGCCGTTGCTTCTTCTGTAGGTACCGTCATTTTTTTCTTCCCTACTAAAAGTGTTTTACAGTCCTAAAACCTTCTTCACACACACAGAATTGCTGGATCAGAGTTCCCTCCATTGTCCAATATTCCCCACTGCTGCCTCCCGTAGGAGTAAGGGCCGTATCTCAGTCCCCTTGTGGCCGTCCACCCTCTCAGGCCGGCTACCTATCATCGCCTTGGTAAGCTCTTACCTTACCAACTAGCTAATAGGACGCAAAGCTCTCCTTTAGTGCCGTAGCTTTCATTTGCATATCATGCGATATACTAACTTATCCAGTATTATCAGAAGTTTCCCTCTGTTATCCCAGTCTAAAGGGCAAGTTCTTTACGCGTTACTCACCCGTCCGCCATGAGTCCATTTAGCAAGCTAAACTTCCTCATAGACTTGCATGTGTTAAGCATTCTGTCAGCGTTTATC
This sequence comes from Sneathia sp. DSM 16631, assembly GCF_014892235.1. NCBI lineage: Bacteria > Fusobacteriati > Fusobacteriota > Fusobacteriia > Fusobacteriales > Leptotrichiaceae > Sneathia > Sneathia sp. DSM 16631. The sequence goes on from NZ_JADBHL010000024.1 coordinate 4,672, forward strand.
CTGAGCCAGGATCAAACTCTTCATTCTTTATCTTTTTTCTTCTTGTATTCACCTTTTGTCTTTTTCTTAACATCTTGTTTGCTATTTTTTTCTTCCATTGTCCTTGTCTTTATTGACAATCACTATATTACCAAATTTAA
>NZ_JADBHL010000025.1:0-4575 GCF_014892235.1 Sneathia sp. DSM 16631
TTTTATCTTTTCTTGTAAGTTTACTCATAAAAAAACTGCACCTCCAATCTTGTGTCCAAGATTTTGGGTGCAGTACACTTTGGCACTTTTTTTATGTATAATCTCGCCATTATTGATTTTTCATAGCCAAATATGGTGTAATGGCTATGAAAAAAAGTGTAGTATAAGCAAAAAGCACTTAAAAAATTAAGTGCTTTTGTCTTTAATCATTTTCCATAAACTCTCTTACTCTTTCATTCTTTTCCACTTCGCTAGGTTTAATATCTGCTGCAATTACTCCATTTTGCATGAATAATATTCTATCAGATACATTCTTTGAAAAACTCATTTCATGAGTAACAACCAACATTGTCATACCTTCTTTTGCTAGTGAAACAATGATTTTTAATACTTCTGATACCATTTCTGGATCTAGTGCTGATGTTGGTTCATCGAATAATAGAATCTCTGGCTTCATACATAATGCTCTTGCTATTGCGACTCTTTGTTTTTGACCACCAGATAAACTTTTAGGTCTTGCGTTAATAAAGTCTAGCATACCAACCTTTTCTAAATATCTTTTCGCTTGATCTCTTGCTTCTTTATCACTTAAATTTAATAATTTTTTAGGTGCTAAGATGCAATTTTCTATAACTGTTAAATTATTAAATAAATTAAAGTTTTGGAATACCATTCCTACTTGTTGTCTATACTTTTCAGTTGCACTTATCTTTTCATCTTTAAAGTATATATTACCACTAGTAGGTGTTTCAAGTAAATTTATACAACGTAAAAGTGTAGATTTTCCACCTCCAGATGGTCCTATTATGCTTATAACCTCACCTTTTTTCACACTAAAGTTTATACCCTTTAAAACTTCTTTATCCTTATATTTTTTCTTTAAATCCTCTATTTTTAATATCATTTTTATCACCCATCTAATCTTTGTTCCATATATGCTACTAAACGACTAAATACAGTTGTTAATATGAAGTATATTACACAAGTAATGATAAATACTTCATAATATCTAAAGTTTGTTCCTGCAATTTGTTTTGATACTGTATATAGTTCTGTTACACCTATCGCAAAAAGAACTGATGAGTCCTTTATATTTACTATAAATTCATTTCCTATTGCTGGCAATACATTTCTAAATGCTTGTGGTAAAACTACATATTCCATAGCTTGTCTGTGAGTAAATCCTAATGATATTGCTGCTTCATACTGACCTGTATCTATAGAAATTATTCCACCTCTGAATATTTCTGATAAATATGCACCTGTATTTATTGAGATTATTATCATAGCAGCAACTAATGGTTTTAAGTTAATACCAAATATTTGCCCTAATCCATAGTAAAATATCATTGCTTGTACTATCATCGGTGTTCCCCTAAATACCAACACATAAATGTAGTTTATAACCTTTAGTACCCTATTTTTCTTACTTGTATTAACTAATGCTACTATCATACCTATTAGTCCACCTACAAAAGTTCCAAATATTGCTAAGAATATTGTAACCAATGTACCCATTAAAAACTTACTGCTATATGTAGTTAATATTTCTACTATCCAACCAATAAAGCTTCTCTTTACATCTTTACCTAAAGGTTGATGCTTAATAGCAAATTCCATTAATTTTTCTCTTTTTTCTTTACTTATTCCATCTAATGCTTCATTAACCTTATTTACAAGTTCTTTATTACCCTTTTTTATACCAATAGCAACATTAACTTCATCCTTATTGTACTTAAATCCTTCAACATTAGCATATGTAATTGATGGATCAGAAAACTTTGCAGATAATGCACTTGGTTTTTCAGCCATGTATCCATCTATCTTATCTGAATTTAATGCTACAACCATGCTAGGAAAATTATCCATTGCTGGCATTTTCTTTACACCATTTAATTGATTAATCAAGTCATAGTGTATAGTATTTAATTGCCCTGTTATTCTAGCCCCTTTGAAATCATTTAATGTCTTTGCATCTTTAAATTTACCATCTTTTTTTACTACAACCACTATATCTGAATCATAATATGATTTTGTAAAATCTAGACTTTTCTTTCTTTCATCAGTTGGTGACATACCAGCTATAACAAGATCTACTTTACCAGAATTAACTGCTGGTCCTAATAATGAATCCCAGTCACTTGGTACAATTTCTAATTTCATATCAAGTTTATCTGCAATTATCTTTGCAATTTCTACGTCATATCCTCCAGCATATCCTGAAGATATCTTTACTGCACCATTTTCACCTGATTCTTGAAACCAGTTAAAAGGTGCGTACCCTACTTCCATTCCTACTTTTAAAACTTTTCTATTATCTGTACCACATGATAAAGTAGCAAGGAATAAAAGAAAACTTAAAATAATTTTTTTCAAGCTAATCATCTCCTATAAAAAAAACTGATAGATTAGCTATCAGTGGTATATTTTATATATACTGATAGCACATCATAATATTATGACAGTTACATAGATATTCTCTATATACCCAACTCCTAGTAATGCCTTACTAGTGTTTCGGCACCGTTTCCTTTTTACTACTTCATTGATCGCCATCTCCACAGTATACTTATAAAAAGTGCGCCTCTATCTAATTACATTAATGATAACACAATTAAAAAGTTTTGTCTACAAAAAAATGTGGATAAACTCCACATTTTTTTCGCTTATTTAGTTGATTTATATGGTTGTTGTGCTGTTACTGCAATTGTTTTACCTTCAGATACCTTAGGGTCTATTGACATAGTAGCGAACTTAACTCTCTTATTATATGGAGTTAATTCAAACTTAAATGCTACTGGTAAGAATCCTAATACATTATTCATGTAGTTTTTATGCCATTCTTTAATAGATTTAACTCTATATTCTGGGTCTTTTAGTCCTTCTAATGAGCTTACCTTATTTATTAATTCTTCATTTTCAGGTGTTGAATAACGTGAGAAGTTAAATTGTGACTTAATACTATATTGACCATTTAAGTCCATTGCTGTTCCAACTCCCCATGCTGCAAGCCATATATCGATACCCTTATCATTTGCTTCTAATCTGTCAAAGAAGCTATTTCCTTCTATTAATCTTCCTCCAGATAAGCTAACTTTAAGTCCAACTGCTTTCCAGTCTTGGATATATTTTTGTGCCATAGGTTCTGCTGAATCACTACTTGCTGGCATACCAAAGAATATTTCTAATGGTTTACCATTCTTATCTTCTCTAATTCCGTCTCCATTTACATCTTTATATCCTGCTTTATCTAGTATTTCTTTTGCCTTTTCAGGGTTATATGTATATGTAGGAGCTGGATCATAAATATCTTTAAATATAGGTGGGATAACACCATTTGCTCTTGTTCTTAGACCATTATAGAAGCTCTTTGTTACTGTATCCATATCTAGTGCATAAGCCATAGCTTTTCTTAAATTAATATCATACATCTTTGCATTCTTATCTGGAACACATTCACCTTTTTGTTTATCCCATGTTCCAAGGTTGAATCCTAAGTATTGATAATATAGAGCTGGTCTACCTAAAGTTACTAGGTTATCAAAGTCTTTGTATTCTGTATATATATCTTCAGTTACTCCCTTATATTGATCATATTCACCATTTTTCATTGATGATAATACTGATGAAGTTGGAACAACTTTAACTATTAATTTGTCAACTTTTGGCATTTCATCTTTTCTGTAGTAGTATGGATTTGGTACACATTCTATACTTTCACCTGGAACTACATTAACTACCTTAAATGGACCTGCACCAACTGGGTGTAATCTTACAGGATCTGATTTTTCTAAGTCTTTTATTGGTATTTTGCTTAATATATGTTTTGGTATAATATTACTACATAATCCACCTAGACCTTTTCTCATAACTGGTGACATTTCTTCAAAATGGATTTTAACAGCTGTATCGTTTAGTTTTTCTAATCCTTTTATAGAGTCTGCCTTACCTTCATGGTAATCTTCCATACCTACAATCTTTGCCATACCATTATCGTATCTAACACCTGTATAGTCTTTATTACCTACTACTTCATAAGTGTAAATATAGTCATCGATAGTCATAGGTTGCCCATCATCCCATTTTAAATTGTCTTTTAAAGTTACAGTAACTGTCTTATTATCTGTATCAATATCTATTTTTGCTAATCCTTTATCTGTTACATCAAAGTTTTCGTCACTTTCAAATAACGGTGCATCAAAGTATGTTGAAAAATAAAAGTCAACTGCATCATTTTGCAATACTGGTGTGAATATTCCTTTAATAGGATTTGGATTTGATACACCAACTTTGTATACACCACCTTTAATTTCTTTATCCTTTGATTCATATGTTAATGGAAATTTAGATTCATCTGGTCCATTAAAAGCTTTATCTGATTTTCTTTGACCTGGTCCACATGCTACCACACTTAATATACACGCAAGCATCGCTGCTGCTAATTTAAAACCTCTCTTATTCATATATCTTCCTCCTAGAGTTTATATAGGACAATTATTGTACTGCACCCAAAATCTTGGACACAAGATTGGAGGTGCAGTTTTTTTATGAGTAAACTTACAAGAAAAGATAAAA
>NZ_JADBHL010000026.1:0-4336 GCF_014892235.1 Sneathia sp. DSM 16631
CCAATCGCAATGGAACCAGGATTAAGATTTGCGATAAGAGAAGGTGGAAGAACAGTAGCTTCTGGAGTTGTTGCAAAAATAGACAAGTAAGAAACAAAAAAAGGCTAAATGCTAATGAGCATTTAGTCTTTTTTTAACTACATCACTTTATCTTCAATTCTTCTTTTAAAGCCTGTTGTAATAACTGAGAAAAATTAATTTTTTGTTCTTGTGCTAATATATCTAGCCACACTGGTAATACAACAGTCTTATTTTTTAAAGCTTGCTTTACTTTTGCTATCTCATATTCTAAATTAAACCTTATAAACGATATGATTTGATTTTCTCCAACTTTTTCTTGCAACTCATCAAAAGTTGATAATCTAGGAATTTCTATATTTTCATTAACATAGTCATTCATTTCTAAAACAATTACTTCAGATACATTGTTTACTGCCTCATCAATCGTATCTCCATAAGTAACATGATAATCGATAGAACCATCTTTAAACTTATTAAAATCTGGACTGCAAGCATAATATACACCTTCACACGTGGTGTACACTTGTCAAGATGGAATATTACCTACTTGACAGTAAACAATATACTCTTATCATCCTTAACTTCTATTGTATAGACTAAGCCATTAATGTACTTTATTTGTACCGAACTTTTATTCTTATTTAAACTAGTCAAAAGTTCTGATAAGATTTGTAGTGCTTCCTCTCTTTTTATACTCTTATCTGATACTTGTATAAGTACACTTATTGCTTTTTGAAAAATGGGCATATTTTTTTCATTTACTTCTAATATATTAGCATGTAGTGTTGTTACATTTATACCCTCATAATGTATTAAATATGTACTATTTTTTAATTCAGGTATCTCTATTTTAAAATATGTCTTGTTATCATACTTAACCAATGAGAAATTATCAAGCTTAAGTTCTTCCTTATTTGATAAATCTTTAAAACTATCTACTATATTTTCCAATAATTCAGATTTGAAATTTTTCTTTTTGACATCGGTAATAACTACACTGTCATTTTGTTTTTTCTCCTTATTCAACACCCATAATTCCTTAACTATGGCAGTAATTACTACTATTAATCCTAGTAATAGTAACAAAAAATATTGTAACTTTTTTTTCAAATTTCTCACCTCGCCTTATTATACAGGAAAATGCTAGCAGAATCAACTATCATTAAAAAAGTGAGACCATAATTTTAGCCTCACTGTATAATCTATTTTTCTATCTTTGTATATGGTAATAAAGCGATTTGTCTTGCTCTCTTTATTTCCTTTGCTATTTTTCTTTGAAGTTTAGCATCAAGACCTGTTACTCTTGCAGGAGATATTTTTCCTTTATCATTCATAAAGTTTTTTAATAATTCTGCATTTTTGTAATTAATTTCTTCTATTTTAAATTTAACTTTTGGTCTTCTTTTTCTTCTCTTAAATTCAGCAACTGGTTTCATATTTCTTACCTCCTTTTAGAATGGGAAATCCTCACCATCATCAGGATCATCTACGGTATCTATATAATCATTTGTATCTGCGTTCTTGTCAAAACTTGAACCAGAATTAGATTGTGTTTCAATAAATTCTGCCCTATCTACTACTACATCAAATGAATTTCTCTTTTCTCCGTTGACTTCATATGATCCTACATTAATTCTTCCTTGGACTAGTATTCTTTGTCCTTTACCAAAGTAGTTGGCTATAAACTCAGCTCTTTTATCCCAAGCAACGCAGTTTATAAAATCAACGCCATCTTTAACAAATTCTTTTTTTACTGCAATAGAAAATCTACAATATGATTTTCCAGATGATGTTTGCTTTAATTCAGGGTCCCTTGTTAATCTACCCATTAATCCTACATAATTCATTTAGTTCACCTTCCTGGTTTACTTCTCATTCTTAACAATCATGTATTTTAATAAACTTTCAGTTATATTTAACTTAGTTTCAACATCGATTAGTTTTGTTCCATCAATAACAAAGTTTGTTAAAACATAATATCCATTTTCTTTTTTCTTAATAGGATAAGCTAATTTTCTTTCTCCCATGATTTCAGTAGAAATTTCTTGTGCTCCAGCTTTAGCTAATATGTCTTCAACCTTTGCAACACTTTCTTTCTTTTCTTCATCTGTTAAATGTGTTGAAAGTATGAACATAATTTCGTATTTTGTCATTTTCTTTTCTCCTTTCCTTCTGGTTTAATAGCCCTAAGAGTAAGCCCCTTAAAGCAAGGCAATGATATTATAGCAATTTTTCTATTACTTTGTCAAATTTTCTTTGTAGTTTACTAAAAACAAAAAGCTTGTAAGGTAATATTTGAAATATAGTCTTAGATATGGTTTAGCTTTTTCATAGTTTTCATAATCTATAAGGAAAGGAATAGCTCCACTAAAGCATTCCCTTGCTATTAATCTTAATATTCTTTCTATATATTTCTCTATCTTTACTACACCTTTTACTTTTTTGTATAGATCTATTGTTGATTTAATATCTTCTTCTGTAAAGGTATTAACTATCTTTTCATATTCTGTACCTTGTGATGAGTATAATAGTATGAAACTATCCTTGTATTCAAACATAATCTTATACATATTCATAGCTTCATCCATTACTTCTTCAGTTATTATACCTTTTTTTAATATATCCACCACTTTTTTGTTACAAGCTAATGATTTAGATTTAGCAATTTCAAAAACTTCATGTATTTTTGGCATATCCACTAAGATGATTTGATTAAACATATCTTCCTTATTTTTAAAATTACCATATATAGCACCAGTTGTTAACTTACATAACTTTGCAATATGACGCATTGAAACACCCTTATACCCTTTTTTTAAGAATTCTTTCTTTGCAACTTTTAAAATCTTGTCTTTACTAAATTTACAATTCATTTTTTCACTCCATTCAATCATATTATACAGATTTTTTAATGAAAATCAACAAAATGTATAAAAAAAAGAAGCTTAGCTTCTAAAAGTGGTGCGCGAGGAGAGACTCGAACTCTCAAGCCGAAGCGCTAGATCCTAAGTCTAGTGCGTTTACCAATTTCGCCACTCACGCATATTTTGTTCAAGTGGGGTGACCGACGAGATTTGAACTCGCGACAACCAGATCCACAGACTGGCGCTCTACCAACTGAACTACGGTCACCATAGATGGAGCGGGAAACGAGGGTCGAACTCGCGACATTCAGCTTGGAAGGCTGACGCTCTACCATCTGAGCTATTCCCGCATGGTCGGTGTTATAGGATTTGAACCTACGACCCCTTGCTCCCAAGGCAAGTGCGCTACCGAGCTGCGCTAAACACCGTTCCATCAAGACAATAATTATAATAGCATTTTTTAAATCTTATGTCAACAACTTTTTTTCATATTATATATTATACTAAATTGCAACCCTAAATGACGAGTTTTTTTATAGTAGTTATGCCTTTATTTTTTCTTCATAAATTTCTTTAGATTTTATGCCTACAAACATTTCTAGTATAATTATTTATATTTTCTGTTATTAATTATTTCAGGTCTAAAATTCTACACTTAATTCTATACTTGTATAGCAAACTATCTTTATTAACTCCATATAGCTCTAATTCGTCATTTAATTTTTATCTTTCAAATTCATCATCGTAACTTCTATTGCTCCACATATTAATTATTTGCTTTTCATGTTTTATTTCTTCAATACTCTTATTTAACGCTTCGTGATAATCATAGTTTTTATCTATCTTTGCAACTTCATCTAGTTTAGCTTGCTTTTCAGTATCAAATGAAAATCTAATTATTTTTTCGCTTGTTTTTTTATAAATATCTTTAATTGTACAATTAGGGATATATTTAATATTATTATCATTATTTCTTACTAAAAATATTTCCATATAATAAGTCCCACATTTATCTATTGCTAAACCAAGTTGCAAATATTTGTTATCATTTATTTCCAGTAAAAATTTTACAGACTTTATAGTCGTATTTTTGTTATTCATACTAACAAATCGGGCTTTTTCTAAATTCTTTAAAAAGAAATTTATTGTTAATACTCTATCTTTGAAACTTTTTAATGGTATTTTTCTTGACTTTATAACATCATTATATATTTTGGAATCACTTAACTTATTGTATATAATATTTTTAGCATATACAGATGCATAATTATTATTTTTATCACAATAATGTAATCCCAGTGAACCTCTCCCACTTAAAATTACTTTGTAATTTTTGAAGTGGAAGCTTCTTCTTGGGAAGTAGTTGCTTTTGCAAACTATATTTACCAAGCTATCCCCGTAGTTCCTACGGTTCTTTATACTTCCTTTTAGACTGCTTGTCTTATTCTTAG
>NZ_JADBHL010000027.1:0-3481 GCF_014892235.1 Sneathia sp. DSM 16631
TTCTTAACATCTTGTTTGCTATTTTTTTCTTCCATTGTCCTTGTCTTTATTGACAATCACTATATTACCAAATTTAAACCCCTTTGTCAATATCTTTTTTTTATTTTTTTTATTTTGTCTCATTTAGAGTTTTTTTTACTATTAAACACAATATGTTGTTATTTGTATTACGAGAAATAAATCAAGTGCCTTTTAAATAAATATTTCTCAATTTGATAGTCAAAAATCTAAATAAGAAAAAGCCTACAACCCTCTAAAATTAAGGCGTAAGCTTCATTTTCCATATAATTTACTCTAAATTTAATAACTTTTAATTCTATAAGTTTCATCTGTTAATAGTCTAATGTAGTATAACCCATTAGCACCTCTAGTTATTTCATATCCTTTATTGAATGAACTGATATGATTTAAAGCCACAAATATCGCAGAAATTTTCGATGTGTAACCTTTCGATAATTCAGGTTTTTCTCTCTTTGGTGTTTGTGTTTTACTTTTATCTTCATTTAATTTCTTTACTTTTTCTTCAAATACTCTTTTATCTTCTTGTTCTTGTCTTTGAGCATTTCTTATGTGTGTTTGAAAATCAGTATTTGAATAACTTCTCCCAAAAGCTGTTCCTGTTAAAAATAAAACGCTTGATAAAGCAATAACTGCTGTTCTTTTCTTCATGTGTTCTCCTTTTAATATTTTTTTATGACACTTATTAATGTCTTATCTATTATATTAAAAAAATACACAAAATGCAATATTAATTTTTTATTATTTTTTAAGTCACATTCTTAAAATCTTCTAAAGTCATTAATTTCTTTTCAAATAATCTTAAAACAACAGTGTCGCTTATATCTTTAAAAATCTCACTTTTTGTAATAATTTAGTATATCCTCTTATTCTAAAATATTTAGGATTTATCTAATAAATATTATATTTCACTTACACTAACATTTGCTCATCTTCTTCTCATTTTCTTCAATCATGAATTAACATAAACTCTACACTACCTTCAAAACATATCTTACCAAATGCTTTTGGGACTATAAAGTTTGTGCCTTTTGATATTTCTATACCATTTACACTACCTGTTCCTTCAATCACGCAAATAATATAGAAACTTTCAAGTTCTATTTCTTGTATACCATTTACTTTGTACTTTGTAATAGAAAATTTATCGTCTTTTAGATAGTCTATTTTGTTACCTTCTATCTTTGGTGTAACCTCAACATTCTTTTTATCATATGGACAAGTAACTACATCTATACTTTTTTGTATGTGCAATTCTCTTTTTTTACCATTTTGCAATCTATCATAATCGTATAATCTGTATGTTATATCACTATTTTGTTGTGTTTCTAATATTAATGTACCTTTTCTAATAGCATGTACTGTCCCTGCTGGTATATTGAAAAAGTCACCTTTTTTTATTCCTCTTATTCTTAAAAGTTTTGACCATTCCTTATCATCTATATATTTTTTAAACTCTTCTTTTGTCTTTGCATTATGCCCTATTAAAATATCACTATCTTTTTCACAGTCTAATATATACCATGACTCTGCTTTACCATTAGGTTGATTTTCTATCATTTTAGCATATTCATCATCTGGGTGTACTTGTATACTTAAATTATCTTTTGCATCTATGTACTTTATTAACAAAGGAAAAACACCTTTCAACTCATTACCAAATATTTCACGATGATTATCCCATAAGTCTTTTAAACTAAGCCCCTTATACTTCCCATTAGCTACCTTACTTAATCCATGTTCATTTGCACTTACTATCCATGCTTCACCAATATGATCGCTATTTGTTTTGTAACCATATTCTTTTTGTATTCTTGTTCCACCCCATACTACTTCTTTCATATATGGTTCTAAAAAAATTAATTCCATAACAAACTCCTAATTTTTAATATGTTAAATTATACAATATTCATTATCCTTAATCAAAAAAATGTCTTAACAATCATGTACACCGATATTAGTAATAAAGAGGAACCTATAAACGCAGATATGAATATGTTTTTACCTCTTCTTTTTATAACATTAAAGTTAACATTTAATCCTAATGCTGCCATTGCCATAGCAAGTAAAATATATGCAATATCTACCAAGATTTTTGTGTAAGCCTTTATTGGTGCATAATATGTCCCTATTAGACTAGTTATGATAAAACCTATCATAAATAACGGTAAAGGAACTCTTAATTCACTTGTATTATTCTTCTTATTAGATATTAATCCTACGATAATTGCAACTGGTGCTAATAGTAGAACACGTGATAATTTTGTTACTAAAGCAGTATCTAGTGAAACTTGACCTCCTGTTGCACCTGCTGCAACGGCATGAGCTATTTCATGTAAACTTGCTCCACTTAAAACACCATATTGTATTTCATTTAAATTTAAAATTGGTTTTAATAGAACAATAATTAGAGTAAACACTGTACCTAAAATACAAACTACAGCTACTGATAGTATAGTATCATCTTTATCAGCATTCATACTTGGTGAAATACCCATAACTGCAGCTGCTCCACAAATACCACAACCACAAGCACATAGTAAGGCTAATTTTTCATCAACCTTAAATATTTTTGCAATATTATACACCACAATTATTGTGAATGTTATTGCAAACATAGCAATTAATATACTTTTTACACCACTAGCTTTTAATACAGCTATATCTAATTTAAATCCTAGAAGTATAATACCAAGTCTTAAAAATTTATTTGATATATACGAAAACCCTTGTTTGTATTCTTCTTTATTCATTTTTAGAAGTTGCAAACTCATTCCTAATAACATTGCCAAAACTAAATGACCTATTAGCTTAAATAGGCTTATTGTTGAAATATACTTAGCTAGTATAGAGCATATAAAGGTTAAAAATAACGCGATTAAAAAATTCTTTTTCATTATCATCTCTCTTTCTTTTTCTTATTATATCCAATATCCAAATATTTTCATAGCAAAAACTAAAAAATATCCAAATTTTATCTTATCATGTCTTTTTACTATTAAATAGTTTTTATTCGCATTAAGACCATACCTAATTCTTTATACCCTATTTTTAACTGATTTTTATCTGACTTTTAGATATTTTAATATTTTTTTGCATATGATAATATTTCAAATATTTCAAGAAAAAGGAGACTATATATTATGAAAAAATCTTTATTATCTTTAACACTTATTCCATTTGTATCTTTAGCTAGTACTGATAAGAACTTTATCAAAACTTCTATTGATACAAAGAGCACATTTAACAATAATTTTAAATATCAAGATACTGATATGAATGAAAATTTATCTACAGAAATACAAAGTGAACCTCTCCCACTTAAAATTACTTTGTAATTTTTGAAGTGGAAGCTTCTTCTTGGGAAGTAGTTGCTTTTGTTAGCCAACTATATTTACCAAGCTATCCCCGTAGTTCCTACGGTTCTTTATACTTCCTTTTAGACTGCTTGTCTTATTCTTAG
>NZ_JADBHL010000028.1:0-3079 GCF_014892235.1 Sneathia sp. DSM 16631
TAAAAAAATTTGACAAAAAAATGTAGATTTCAATATATCTACAACATTTTTAATTATTTAAAACTGTCAAACTCGGGTTTAGTTAAATATTAAATTAGAAAAAAATTAAAAAATATATTCATATTTTTACTGTTTTTATATAAAATAATATTAATAATATATATTTGTAATAAAATAAGGAGGAAATTATGAAAAAAACACTATTATTAGCCAGTTTAATTACAACTATTTCAATGGCATCAACTGGTTTTGTCGAGAGTAATTTTAAAGGTGATTTAAACTTCACTAAAGCAGATGATACGACTGTATTTACTGGAAATCTTGATGAATTATCACTTAAAGGTGAAGTAAAAGTTAATAAACTTACTTTAGGTGCAGTATTAAAGAATAAAGATATTAAAGCAATATCTAAAGTTAAACCTTTAACAACTGAAATGTACACAGAAAACTTATTAGACAATTCAAGTGTATACGCTAAATATGAATTACCAAAATTTGCTGGAATTAAATCATATGTAAAAGGAACATTAAATCCTAAAGTTAAATATGAAGCAGATGGAACATTAAACTTCAAAAAAGGTAATGTTGAATTAGAAGGACAATTAGCTCATAGCTTCAGTAATGGTGCAGAAGTATCATTAACTTCAAAGACTACATTCCCATTTGAAAAGAAAGATGGAGAATATGGTAAAGCAGCTTCATCAGAACACACATTAAAATTAGGAGCAAAGAAATTAAATAACTTTGAAGACCTAGAAGCAAGCTTAACTATAGGGCACGTATATGCAAAAGATGGATTCAGAAAAGCTGAATTAAATGCAAAAGGAACATATGTAGGATTAAAAGATACTAAATTAAATGGAGAATTCAACTTTATAGATGAAAAAGAAGACGATGGTAAGACAGATAAGAACATGGCTGTATCATTAAAATCTGGAGCAAACTATAAAGGAGTAAAGGATCTAGAATTAGATGGTAAATTCAACTTCAAATACCAAGTAAAAGGTACTTCAAAAGTTAAAGATATTATAACAGACTCAGACGTAGTATTAAACAAAGATGCATATGCACACTCATATGAATTAGATGCTAAATACACAGGAGTAAAAGACCTAGAATTAACAGCAGGAGCATTCGTACAACATATACACTTTGATGAAGGTGGATTAGGTAATTACGTAGCAAATCCTTCTGAATGGCTATACGCTAAAAGCTTAGTGTCAAACGATAAAGACTTCTTTGCTAAACATAAAGAAGAATTAGAAAAAGCTAAAAAAGAATACGAAAAAGCTTTAGAAACTATAAAAAACACAAAAACAGAAGATAAGAAGAAATATAATGACAACAAAGAAATTTATGATAAATTAATAGAAGCTAAAAAATTACAATTAGATGAAGAAATTAAATCTGCTAAAGCTATATATGACAGCATAACAGACGAAAAAGATAAAGCTACTGCTAAAAAAGCTTATGAAACACAAGTTAAAATTAATAATCTAGAACTTAAAACTGGAGAATTATCAACAAAATTATCAAACATACATTTCCAACTTGAAAAACTACAGTTAGAAAAGAAAACTGAAAAAGAAGAAGAAATAGATAAACTGCTAGAAGAATCTAAAAAACAAGTACAAGAATTAACAAAAGATAAAGAAGACAAAGGCTTGTTTACATTTCTTTATTCATTAACTAAATCTGCAGTTGTAAATACTGTTAGGGAATTTGTACCTAGTGCTATACCATATACTCCAGAAGAAAAAGGTAAAAAATTAGCAAAAGCAGAATATAATAAAGAAGTATTCCTTCACGAAGAAAAAGAAAACAAAAAAATCAAGAACATAATTAAAGATCTAGTATTTAAAAAGGAAGCAAATGGTTCATATAAGATAGTAGCTAATGCAGGCGATGTTAATGCAAATGATGTATACGATGATATAACATCATCTGAATATGGAAAAGCTTTAGCAACTAAAGAAAGCCACGAAAATTATTTTAAAAACAAATATAACGAAGCTATAAATACTCTAAGTGAATACAAAACAAAAATAGACTTAGTAAACTTTGGATTCAAATTAGGTACTAAGTACACTGGTGTTAAGAACCTAACATTAACTGCTGATAGTGTATTTGCAGGTAGACATCATTCAGGATATGATCAATTGCTTAAATTTAAACCATATACAACAGGATACATTAAATTACACACAGGTGTAAAATATGACTTCAAGTTATTAAATGATAAATTAGTTGTAAGTCCAGAAGCTAATGCTACAGCTACATTCGCTGATATTTATGCTGGAATGGTTAACCCAAGCTTAGTATTAGCACCAAAAGTATCTGTAGAATACAATCCAATGGAAACATTAAAAGTTTCAGGTTCAGTAGAAGTTCCAGTTAAATTTGGTTTAAACCAATTTGAAGAATTCGGTTATAGAAGCACATCTATTAAAGGTGCATTAAACATGAAATATGAATGGAAATAATAAAAGGGCAAAAGCCCTTTTTTATTTGAATTCGTATAATATATTTAAAAAAATATGACAATAAAAAATAAATAATATTAAAAATCTATAAATTTAAAAAATATGGTTAAAAAATTGTAAGGTGTATTTTTTACCAATATTCTATATAAATTCAAAATACGTTTTAAATGGTTAAAAAATAACCTTGAAAACTATTAATTTCTATGTTCATATTTTATGATTTTACATATAAAATAGTATTAATAATATATACTTGTAACGGAAAGAAGGAAATTTTCATGAAAAAAACGCTATTATTAGCCAGTTTAATTACAACTGTTTCAATGGCATCAACTGGTTTTGTCGAGAGTAATTTTAAAGGTGATTTAAACTTCACTAAAGCAGATGATATGACTGTACTTACTGGAAATCTTGATGAATTATCACTTAAAGGTGAAGTAAAAGTTAATAAACTTACTTTAGGTGCAGTATTAAAGAATAAAGATATTAAAGAAATATCTAAAGTTAAACCTTTAACAACTGAAATGTATACAGAAAACTTATTAGACAATTCAAGTGTATACGCTAAATATGAATTACCTGAATTTGCTGGAATT